>VXZF01000067.1 GCA_009845645.1 Gemmatimonadota bacterium
TGCTGTATTCTTTTCGACTGTGGTTTATTGGTTTGGTGCGTAATGTTTGTTGTTGTTTGTTTTCATCGGCCCGTTGGGTTTCATGGTGGGTGCGGATGTGTTTTATCGCAACGACGGCGACGAGTTTGCCGACATCACTGCTTGGGCGCGCCTCAACCATCCCTCACCGGGCTACGGCTTGGGCGTCCTGTTTGCGGATGCGGATGCCGACGGCTGGCCCGACTTATTCGTGGCCAACGACTCCAGCCCAAACTTTTTTTATCGCAATCGCGGCGATGGCCGCTTTAGCGACCGCTCCCTTCCGGCCCGCTTGGCCTATGGCCGCAGTGGACAAATCCAAGCGAGCATGGGGATAGCTTGGGGTGACTACGACAGCGACGGCCACCCCGATTTGCTCGCTACGCATTTTGAAGACGAGTACAATACCCTCTATCGCAACGAAGGCGATGGCACCTTTGCGGATGTTAGCGCGGAAGCTACCTTGACGCAGCCGGGATGGGCGCACGTGGGCTTTGGTGCGGGATTTTTCGACTATGACCACGATGGCGACCTCGATTTGTTAGTAGCAAACGGACACGTGTATCCGCAGATCGACCGCGCCGGCAGCGGCAGTGTATATGCCCAATCCAATCATCTTTTTGCCAATGTTGGCGATGGAACGTTTACTCAGGTAGTGCTCGGTTCCGAGGTGCCCCGCGTCAGCCGAGGAGCCAACGTATTCGACTTTGACAATGACGGCGACTTGGACGTTTTCGTGGCCAATCTCGACGATCGGCCCTCGCTGTTGCGCAACGATGTGGGCAACCGGCAGAACTGGCTGGGCCTGCGCTTGGTTGGTACGCGCGGCAACCGCGATGGCATTGGCGCTCGAGCGCGACTGGTCGCTGGCAAGCGGACGCAGATCCGCGATCTCGTCTGCGGCAGCAGTTTCCTCTCCAGCGAGGACCGCCGCCTCCACTTCGGGCTAGGACGCGTCAACCGAGTCGATACGCTCGAAGTGCGTTGGCCCGATCAGCATCGAGAAATTTTTACCGACCTGCCGGTCAATCGGTACTTGACGATAGAAGAGAGAAACAGCGATTAGTGATCTGTTTCCATTAATCACAGGGGTAAAGAAACATGCGCTTCTTAAATGCTTGTTCATTAATTGTGGCACTGTTGGCTGCTAGCCCAGCGACCGCCGAATTGTCGCTTCACCAGCTCAGCGACGCGGTGTATGTGTTGCAAGGCGGTGGCGGCAATGTCGGGGTTTGCGTCGGCGACGATGGCATTCTTTTGGTGGATGACAAATTGGCGTCGCAGACCGATGCAGTGCGCGCCGCGCTAGCCCGTTTTGACGGTCAGCCCCAGTATATCTTCAACACGCATTTCCACGGCGATCACACCGGTGGCAATCGCGCCTTTGGCCAGCACGCGACGATTTTAGCCCACGTCAATGTCCGCAAACGCTTGGCGACGGGCGGTGAATTTGGCAAGCGGCACATTGAGCCCGAGCCGGCGGTTGCCTTGCCAGATATTGCGTTTGAGCAGTCGGCGTCTGTGTTCTTCAACGACGAGGAAATCCGCGCCGTTCACTTCCCCCGCGCCCATACCGACGGGGACATCGCCGTATTCTTCGTCAACGCCCAGATCGCTCATCTCGGCGACCTATTCTTCAACGGTCTCTTCCCCTTTGTCGATCTAGAGTACGGCGGCGATGTCGAGACCCTGACGCAACACATCGCCGCGCTCATCGACCAGCTTTCCGCAGACGCGAAAATCATCCCCGGACACGGTCCGGTCGCCACGCTCGACGAACTGAAGACCTACCACCGCATGTTGGTGGAAACTACGGATAGCGTGCGCACGCGCCGGAATGCGGGCATGTCCCTTGACCAGATCAGCGCAGAGGGACTCGACGCTCAATGGGCGTCTTGGGGGTGGTCTTTCGTGCCAGCGCAGCGCTGGATCGAAACGGTATATTGGAGCTTGGAAGCGGGGGGAGGGAGCGATTGATGCGAAGCTGTAGATGCGCTCTACGTCGAGGGTTTTTCCGAGAAAAATCCAGCCATTCGGCCTCTTTGGCCGCTCTTGACAGCGGGAGTGGGGCGTTCCATAATTAGGCGCGAACGCAGTGATCACTACTTACAAGCGAGGAGGTTTTTCCTTGAAAGATTTTGCATACTGCGCCCCCAGCACGTTGCGCGAGGCCGTGGCCCTCAAGGCCGAAAAGGGCGAGGCCGCCCGCGTCCTTGCTGGCGGCACCGATTTGATCGTCCAGTTGCGCGGGAAGCGCTTTGCGCCCGATTGCATCATCGACATCAAGAACGTTCCCGAGGCCAATGAGCTTTCCTACGGCCCCCGCCGGGGTTTGGTTATTGGCGCGGGCGTGTCCTGCTGGCGAATCTACAACGATCCTGAAATCGTCGATCGCTACCCTGGGCTCGTCGATTCGGCTGCCATTATCGGCGGCATCCAAATACAGGGTCGCGCCACCTTTGGCGGCAATTTGTGCAATGCCTCTCCGAGTGCGGACACGATCCCCAGCCTGATTACCCACTCGGCCGTGTGCCACATCGCCGGGCCGGACGGCAAGCGCCAAGTCGCGGTAGAGGACTTTTGCACCGCTCCAGGCCGTAGCGTGCTCGCGCCCGGCGAGATTTTGGTTGCGCTCCAGATTCCGATTGCTAGGAAGAACACGGGCTCTCACTACCAGCGCTTCATTCCGCGCAACGAGATGGACATCGCCGTCGTCGGCGTGTCCTCCCATGTCACCTTGGCCAATCGCGGCAAGGAGTTTAAGGCCGCGCGCATTGCGCTCGCCGCGGTCGGCCCCACGCCGATTTCCGCGCGCGAGGCCGGCGATAGCCTAGCGGGCCAAGCCGTTTCAGACGAGGCCATTGACGCGGCCGCGGCGATGGCCCAGAGCGCGGCTCGCCCGATTTCCGATATGCGCGGTCCGGCCGAGTTCC
>VXZF01000372.1 GCA_009845645.1 Gemmatimonadota bacterium
GCAATCAAAAGGATACAGATCAGACGAGAAATCGAGCGTGTCATTATTTTTTCATTCTCAATGAATTCACGTTCTCCGGACAGGACCATCACTGGCGTCGCTTACTATAACACCGTCGCTAGTGATATGTGTTACCCATGCAGTGCCCTAGCGGACCAAGGCCATCCGTCCCACCGCAGTAAAGTCCTTCCCAGCGGTGAGTTGGTACAGATAGACGCCACTGGCAGCCGACCGCCCCTCGTCATCGCGGCCATTCCAAGAAGTGCGATAGTGGCCGGCCGTCAGCGTCTCCCCACTGTGCAGGATGCGGACTCGGCGGCCGAGCACATCGTACACCACGAGATGCACGGGTACAGTCCCTGACACGTCGAAGGCAATAGTCGTGCTGGCGTTGAATGGATTGGGCCAGTTGCCGTGCAACCAAAACGCCTCGGGCACTCCGGCGGTCTGCTCGGCAATCGCCGTCGAGATCTCATTCGGAGCACCGGGTGTAGGAGTATCTACGGTTTGAAAATCGCCCGTAATGTCGGGCAGGCGCGCCCAACTCGTTCTCTCATCGGCCTGTCCCTTTTCCCAATCGATCTGAGCGACCAAGATACCATCTGCCGTCCAGATACCCAGCTCTTCGTCGCGGCCAAGGGCAAAGCCGGGCCACCCGTCTTTATCCAACTCGATCTGTAGATACGCACCCGCCTCGATGACCGTGCCGTCCGGAAAGGGCGTGCGCTTACTCTCGTCCGTCAGATCGTCAGCCATTACAAAGTCCGCGAGATCTATCGACTCATCCGAGGCATTGTACAGTTCAAACCAATCAAGGGGATCGCCTTGCGCGGCGACCTCGTTGATGACCAGTCCGAACTCTGTCCCGGCTTCTGCGTCGCCGGCTTCTGACGCCGTATCCTCTCCCCCGCCAAAGCTGAATAAAGTGCCGTAAAACCGACCCGAAATTTTTGCACCCGGCTCCGTGCTAGCCTCGCTGAATTCAATCCCTCCCTTGGCTATTAGTTCAAACTGGTCCGGGAAACTATCAGGAGACGGCAACGACACGCGGTAGGCCGTGACTGCTTTCATGTCGATGGGCAAGTTGGCACCGCTCTCCACCCAGTCAATCGGCAGCGAAACGGTGAGAACGTCTATGGCAAAGTCTTTTCCAAGGCTGATAATGGATAAGGACGCCCTGTTTTTGTTCGTGCGTCCGTCGTCCTCTTCAAAGCCGGCTATGGCTCCCGAAAGATTAAAGTCCTGCTCTTTTCCCCCTAGCTGATAATCACTGAACGCGACCGTCCCTTCCCCCAGCGGATTTTCACTCTCACTCGATCCCCATGTCGTCTCAAAGCGCAGATCAAACGCGCCTCTTTCCGGCCAGCAAATGTCGGCCGAGGCCAGCGGCCAAGGCCAAGCAGCCGGCTCTGGGTCGAGATCAGCCAAAATCACCGCTCGCCGCTCGCGGATAAATTGACGCACTCGGTCTGTGTCGCTGGCGGCATACGCGCGCCTTTTAACCAGCCCGTGCTGCTGGACAATCGCCGCCATCTCGTCGGCGAGGTCGAGTAGTTCTTCTTCGTTCCAGACTGTGTCGAGCAGTTGCTTGAGGCGAGCTACATAGACGGCTCGCATCCCGTCGTCGCGGTATAAACGATGGGCGATGGCTCCGTGCGCCGTTATTGAAGGCGGCGACACAAAATCGTCGAAGGGGCCATCGGTCGAGGTAAAAACTTGATCCGCGCCCCAAGGTATGAACACAAAAGGCGCATCCGGCTCGCGATACACGTAGAAGTTATTGCGGTTGCCAGCATACCCATCCCAATGCCCGATGAGCACTTCCGTAGCCCAAAAGGTGAGGAAGCGGTCGATGTCGATGATGTCAGCAAGGGCTTCGAGGCCGGCCGGAGAGGGATCTTGCAGCGCGGTGACGACTGCGTCGATATCCGACCAGTCCGCGTCCGCCTCATTGGTTTTCTTTTGCAAAGTACCGCGCCATTTGGGACGAAAGTCGCTGACGGTCCCCTCGTAGAGATTGCCGCTTGGATCGGAAAAATTGCGCTCCAAAAAGGCGGTTTTCATGCTCTCGACGTGGACGTACAAGCCCAAGTTTTCGCCGTTTACCGCCACGGTGGCAAAGTTGCAGCGCGGCGCTGGCAGGCCAGCAGACGCGAAAATGTGGTAGGCCATGCAGGTATTGATCAGCGACGGGTCTTGCTGGGCATTGTTCAGGGTCAGGCGCTTCATTGCGCCACCGAGGAGCTGACCATCGACGAACTTGTCAAAACGGACCTTGAGCGCGGGCTTCACCTTACTCAGCGATCCTAAGAACCCTTTTTTGCGGACGCCGACTTGGGTGAGAATTTCACCGTCCACAGTTACGGTCGCCTCAAACCAAGTGAAGATATCATCCGCGGGGCTGTCGAGGCAGTCGGCTCCAACGAGTATATCCGCGAGAGTCCGCGTTTGGCCGCGCAGGCGATCCCAATCCTCTGGGGCTATCTCAATGCTCACGTCGAGCACGCGGTCGAGGGCAAAGTAGGGGTCGCTGGAATGGGACGTATCCGCAGTGCCAAACGCTGGGCGGACGGTTAATAGGAACGCTATAAGCGCGGTATTAAGTAAACCCTGGTGGTTTTTCATTTACGTACTCTGCGTCTGCTTGAATGGTTACTTACCTCCTGACGCTACGCATGAACCATGCTGAACACAGCGGAAGCGGAATCTAGGAGGCCGTCTGCACCCAAGGGTCGGCATCCGGCACGTTCAGACGGGAGACAGGTGAGTAACACCATTTACCTTGTAAACTGATGATGGCATCATCAATTTACAAGGTAAATGGCCCTAGAATTATAATATTTGTCCCTGTAGAAGAGGTTTTCCAGCTCCACGACGAGATGCTAGTCATCCCGTACGATCTGCTGTAAATCGGCCGTGCAGGATGGGATGGCCGCTGCTAGGGAAGGAC
>VXZF01000498.1 GCA_009845645.1 Gemmatimonadota bacterium
AAAAACCCCCGCTCTGTCAGCCCCCCTGCGACCCTCGGCTCTAATCCTTTATCTCTGCCGCGATCGACGCTGCCGTCCCTGTAGGTGATGAGCAGATCGGAGCCGGTCGGGAAAAAGGCCGCCCCACCGACGCCGTCCTCGGGCGAATCGTCGCGCAATACAATCTGGATCCCGGTTATCGCATTCGAGCCCACGGTCCCGCCTTGGGCCCCCCCGAACAGGCCAGCCGCGGTCACTGCTTGGCTGGTCCCCTGAAAATTTTGCCTCTCGGTCAGCGCACAGGTGATCATATTCTTAAAAAAATCCCGGTCCGTTAGCGCATTCGCTTGATGGGCATTCACCATGTGAATCCCCATCTCAGTGAAGTCGCCCACTTGGGCTGTAAAGCGCCCCCCGAACAAGGTAGTAGCGCTCGTTCGCCGCACCTCGCGTCCCCGGACCCCCCGCGGACCGCTGATGCGCGAATAAATCAGCGTGCCCTCGTATTTGTCCGAGGCCAAGTCAGCCTGCACCCCGTCCAGCCGCGCCTTGGAAAAGGTCATGGGCGTCAAGGTCGTGCGCAGGTCGCGGCTCACTGTCAGCGCATAGAAATACGCTCCCTTCTGGTCTGCGGCCACCACCACCCCGGAAAACCACCGGTCAAAGCGGCTGGATTGAAATACGACGTTGCCAAATTCCTGCGGCCTTTCCTGGGACGTATTGTAGACTAGCCACCCCTGATTGATGAAATTGCCGTAGAGATCGTAGAAATAGCTCCCCTCTATATCGGCGTTTATATAGCGCTGGTAGGGAGAGCGGGCGTAGTTGGTGTATTCCCACTGGCGCCAGCGGTATTCGGCGAAGAGTTCCTGCGGCACGTACCAGCGCCGCACCGCCGGGTCGATCGCGTCCAACATCCCCTGGGCCCCTTGGGGCCGGAAATTAGTCGCAGTGCCCTGCCCGACTCCCAAGCGCGAGCCGTAGTCGGGCTGCTGACCCCAAGTCGCCTCTGCGACTATGGCCAGGAGTAAGATCCCCCTGAGTATGTTGCGCTGCTGTCTCAACGCGAACTTTCTCCGGTAAATGGCCGGCCTCGTCAATAGGCCACGGCAACCAGACCACTGGCCGCTTGGCTGCCCCGGTCTGTATCGAGCGATATTTTGTACACGTATATTCCGGGCGCAACCACTTTCCCCCCAGCATCTCGCCCATCCCACTGGTGCTCAAAAACGCCGCTTTGAGTTCCAGTTCCGGCCACATCTGCCACTAGGCGTCCGGCTAGGTCGAAGATCTGCACCTCTAGCTGCCGCAAGGTGCCCAAGTTGCGCACATCGTGGGCAATGTTCACGCGGTCGTTGACGCCGTCGTCATTGGGCGTAAAAGTCGGCGGCATCACCCGCAGATCACTGATCAGATCCCCACCCATGGGCGTGTTGACCGAAAGCACGTCCCCGCCAAAGCGAAAGGTCGCGTTTCCCGCCTTTACCTGCTGCTTCAAGGTCGGTTCGGCGCTGTTGTAGACCCAGCCGCTGAACTCGGTGCCAAAGCGCAGCACCTTGGCGTCAAAGACCACCTCGACCCGCTTCTCACTATCCTCTACCCCTTGCAGCAGTTCAAAGCCCACCACGATGCGATCATCTTGGATCTCGGGTGCGAAATCCGCCGTCACGTCCACCCCATCCACCAGCACGGCCCGCACGGCTTCAGCCCGAGTTTGGGTCGCAATTTCCAAGCGGTCGAACCCGGTATTGTTCTCTTCGAGGAGGGGCCGCACCACATACGTAAAGGTGTGGGGCGCAAAACTCTCCGTCTCGATCGGCCAGACCTCGGCGATTACGTCCCGGGCCGCCGATTCCTCGCCAAAAAGCAGCGACAACTCGTCGATGCGGGGCGCTTGGTCGCGGTCGGCAGTTAAGACGATCTCGAGTTGCAAATAGCGGCTCGGCCCAGGCGACATCAGTGGTGTGCCATCCGTCCAGGCTGCGGCCGACACGGCCTCGTCGCGGAGACCGCTTGCAAAGTCGTAGGGCGGCGACCAGGAACTCCAGTTCTCTGCATCGATACTCCTAGTCACGTCGTTGAAAGACCCGGCGCTGAAAGCCAGGTCGTAGTCCTTGCGCTCGACCTCGACGAAATTGCCCGTCCGCTCAATGCTGAAGAACCGGTTGGGCTGCGGCGTATTGCCGGTGCGAGTGCGCAACTGAATTTGTGTACCCTCGGGCATGGCACCGCGCCAGCGGATTTTGCTCCAGGACACCGGACGACCAAAGTCGAGGATGGGCATGCGGTACTCAGTGTGGGTGACAAAACCTTCGCCGTAAATCTCGAGCTCGGCGATCTCCCAAGTGCGCTCGGGGTCCAAGGGCCGAATGCCAACCCACTTTAGGTCGCGCGTTGGGAAATGGTAATCTACTACCACGTCGAGGTTTTCCAGATCCCGCTCCAAGATGTCAAAGGCCGGATCGTTTTTCGCGCCGAGAGCGCGGCTTATGTCTTGGTACCAGCGCTTGCCTGGACGTTGCTGACCAGGCAGATCCACAAAGGGCGCCGTGGCGTCGGCCGCGCTAATTTCGTACCAAGCCAAGTAATTGTCCTCAAACCCCGGCCGCGGATAGAAGCGAATGCGGTTGATGGGCAACTCGGCTCCTAAGTTGACCACTATATTCTTGACATTGGCGATGTTGACTCCAGCGAGGCGCGGCGAGACATCCACGGGGCGCAGCGTCGCTGTCTCGATATTGCCGTCGACGATTGGTTCGACGGTCTTTCTCTCCTCTTTGGTGTACCCAACAGATATGCTGGTGTTGATGTCGCCCCCCCTTTCGAAAATGGACAGCGACAGGTTTTCCGCAGGATCAATCAAGACCGGCCGTAGGGTATTGTCGGCGAAATCGATCATAACTACTTTGCCGGAGTCCTTCATCAAAGGATCGGCCACCGGCTCTTGC
>VXZF01000524.1 GCA_009845645.1 Gemmatimonadota bacterium
AAAGCGCCGCAACCGGAGCGCGTTCATCACCACCGACACCGACGAAAAGGCCATCGCTAAGCTCGCCAGCATTGGATTGAGCAGCGGGCCGCCGAATAGGTACAGCGCGCCCGCAGCTATCGGAATGCCCGCAGTGTTGTAAAAAAATGCCCAGAACAAATTCTGCTTTACGGTTCGCACAACCGCTCGGCTCAGCTCAATGGCCCGCGCCACATCTGCCAACCGGCTGTGCATGAGCACCACCGGAGCAGACGCGGCCGCCACATCCGTCCCAGCAGCAAAGGCCATGCCCACATCGGCAGTGGCCAGCGCTGGCGCGTCGTTGATCCCGTCGCCGACCATGGCCACGCAGCGTCCCTCGGCCTGCAACGCCTGCACGGTCGCGGCCTTGTCTGCGGGCAAAACCTCGGCGCGTACAGTCTCAATTCCCACCTGACGCGCCACGGCTTCTGCGGCCGGCCGGCTGTCACCCGTGAGCATCACCACCTCCAAACCGCCTTGACGCAACCGAGCCACATCATCCTTGCTCTGCGGGCGGGGGCGGTCGGCCAAAGCCACGCGACCGACCAATGCGCCCGCCACCGCGACCCACGCGACGGTGGCACCGTCCGCCGAGCCACTGTCCTCATCTACGCGAACTCCCACCGCGGCCATCATGGCGCGATTGCCCACCACCACGTCCTCGCCTTCTACCGTGGCCTGCGCGCCTTTGCCCGGACTCGCCACAACGTCGATAGCCTCTGACACGGCAAGGCCCCGCTCTGTTGCTGCGGCCACAATCGCTGCGGCTAGCGGATGCTCCGAGCCGCGCTCCACGGCCGCGGCCAAGCTCAGCACTTCATCGGCTCGGCGTCCGTTTAACGGCTCTACCGCTACGACCTGTGGCCGCCCCTCGGTAATCGTGCCGGTCTTGTCCAGCACCACAGCATCTACTTTGTGCGCCGTTTCCAGCACTTCTGGACTTTTGAATAGGATGCCTAAATGCGCGCCGCGTCCCGTGCCGACCATGATGGCGGCTGGCGTGGCCAAGCCCAAACTGCACGGGCAGGCGATGATCAACACGGCCACAAAGACCTGCAACGCAAAACTCAAATCCTCCCCGGCCCACAGCCAACCCACCGCAGCCACTGCGCCTACGACCAGCACGGCTGGCACGAAATACCCAGCGACGACATCGGCCAAACGGGCAATCGGCGCTTTGCCCGCCTGCGCGGCCTCGACTAAGCGCACCATCTGCATCAGCAGCGCATCCCCACCTACGCGCGTTGCACGCACCATGAGCGCGCCCGCGCCATTGAGGCTGCCGCCGGTCACCTCATCACCCAGTACCTTGGCCACGGGCAGCGACTCGCCGGTCAGCAGCGACTCATCCACCGTAGAATTTCCTTCGATGATTTCGCCGTCGGCAGGAATGCGCTCGCCCGGACGCACGCGTAGGCAGTCGCCCACTTCAATGGCGTCAGCCGCAATTTCCCGCTCCCCATCGTCAATCACCAACATGGCCTTGTCGGGTTTGAGCTGCAGCAGCGCCCCTATGGCCTCCTCGGCCCGCAACCGAGAGCGCGCTTCGAGATAGCGGCCCATCAGCATCAAGGTGAGGATCGTCGCAACCGTCGGGAAATAGGAGTCAAACGCCGCGGCCGCACCCACGGCAACGGACCCCAAACCCCAAGCGCTGTAGATCCACGCCGCAGCCGTGCCAATGGCGATGAGCGAAAACATGTTAGGGCGGCCCCGCCACAGAGCCGTCCCGCCCTCGGCATAGATCTGGCGGCCAATCCACATCACCGGCAGTGCGAACAGCAGATGCAAAACGCCTACCCGCAGCGGATGCTGGGCCAAGGACAGCGCCGGGACAACGGGTGCGGCCATCTGCTCGGCCATCTCCACTGCAAAGAGCGGCAGCCAAAATACAACAGCCCAGCGAAACGCCCCCGCTTGCTCAGCCAGTTCGACTCGTTTGCGTTCTTGTCGCCTAGCCGCGCCTTCGGCTTCAGGCACTTGCACCCGCGCCTGGAACCCCGCTTTTGCCACGGCCGCTGCAATGCTTTCCTCATCTACGGCCGCCGGATCAAAGCGCACGGCCATCTGCTCGGTCGCCAAGTTGACGTCAGCCACTTCAACGCCGGCCAATCCGGACACCTGCTGCTCGACCTGCTGCACACAGCTAGCGCAGTGCATGCCCTCAATGGCAAAATGCTGTTCTCTACTTTTTTCCGTCATGTTGCAATCTCGCAATTCAACCGACTAACTCGTTTGGCGCGGTGGTTTTCAACGCTGTCACGGAGTTGAAAACCGCCAAGCCATTCGATCTGCCTCAGTCGAGCGCGCCAATCAATTTCTTGATCTGCCCCCACGTCGTTTCCTCAACCGCCGTGTCTGGCGGTGGCAGCGGCGGGGTGCTCTCGGGATCGCCGGGGTGAAACGCCTCTCCTTCTGGATTGTCATCGCCCGCCACCCAAGTGCCATCGGGGTCGCCCAACTCCGCGCCATTAGACGCTCCATCGCCGTCGGAATCCAACGCCGCCAACTCTGGGCCCCAAATCACGTCCCCGGGTGCGCCGGCTGCGGTGAGGAAGTTGGTTACTATCTCTAGGCCAAACGGATTGAGCGGTGAACCGCCGCCGGCCGTGTGGCAGGTGTTGCAGCTAGCTGCGGAGCCGTTGGGAACCTGCCTTACGCGTTTGCTGCGCGCGTTGGCCTCATCAACGACTACGCCGCCCAAAAAAAGCACGGCTACAAGCAAAACCCTCAAAGTCATAGAAAATCTCCTTCCCTTGTTATGCGCCGCGAAATGGTACTCTTCTCATAACTCATAACATGTCCACGTTTAGCACTGCAAGTCAACACAAGCCCCTCGCCCCTCGCCACCAAATCGCGCATATTTAAAGTCCATTCCACAGGAGGCAACGCTCATGTCCACCG
>VXZF01000533.1 GCA_009845645.1 Gemmatimonadota bacterium
GTGCGTGAGCGGCATCGACCTGTGCGGGAACGGCGTGGTGATGGTTCCCGGTGAGTTGCTCGTGGTGCGCACCGGCAATCCGAACCGGTTTCCAGCCAACCGCAAGATTAGCAATGTCTATCAAGGCACTAGTTCGCTGGTGGCGCGCGTTTTTCTGGCTCGGCCCTGCTATGACAGCGTTCAAGAGGTGATGGACGAGGTGACCGAGCGTGGCGGCCAGGTCTCGTTAGGTACTGTCTCCAAGGTTCTCAAGAACCTTGAAGAAGATCTGATAATCCGCCGGAAGGGCCGGGCAAGCATCCTACTGCAAGCGGATGAGCTGCTCAATCGGCTCGCAGCCGGTTTCAAGCCGCCTCGCGTCGACGCGCGTAAAAAGTACCGTTGGAAAGGTCCATCGAACGAGTTAGTCAGGCGACTCTGCGACTGGAATCGCGAGCTTGTGCTGACCGGTGCCGCCTCCGTCGAGCGGTACAGCGTGATGCCTAGAGAGAAAGCGATACAGTGCTATTGCCCATCAATCGAACCCATTGAACGTGGGCTGGGGAGCGAGCTTGAGGAGTCGCCCATATTCCCGGACCTTGACCTCGCCGAGACGTGCGACCCGACGGTATTCTTCGACTGCCGGAGTGACGACACGGTCTCTGCTGCCTCGCCAGTGCAGTGCTGGCTTGAGTTACAAGCAGGCGACAAGCGCCAGCGGGAGGCAGGGTCAGGGGTACGAGATCGGATTCTTAAAGAGCTACAACAGAATGGATGACTATGGCTATGAGTATGGACCCCCTTGTCACGGCCCTGCTGGATCTGTCGGGGGAACTTCCAGAATTTCCCACGCCGATGCTCATTGGTGGCGGGTTTGGTCTGTACCTAAAGCAGCGTCACATGGAAGAAGAGCAGCCGCCGATCGAAACGCTCATCCCTGGCGAGTTGTGGCCTCCGGCCCGCGCGACCCAAGATGTCGACCTACTACTTCCAACCGAAGTGATTGTGAGCCTCGAGTACATGCGCTCGATTCGCGCGGCTCTCGACCGGCTTGGATACAAGCCCGATGTGGAATTCTTCCAGTTCTCAAAGCAAACACCAAGAGGCTCGGTGAAAATCGATCTGCTGACGTGCGATGTGCCAGCGGAGCATGTGGAAAAGGTGAGGCTGAACCCTCCGAGAGTGAGGCCCGGCGGCAATGTTCAGTTGCACGCTTACTTGACCAAGGAGGCACTGGCGCTCAGCCTGTCGCCCTTTGAACTGACGCTCCGAGGACAACGCTCCGATGGCGGTTCGGCTGAACTTGTGGTCCATATCCCAAACCCCTTCACCTATCTGCTGATGAAACTGCACGCACTCCGCGATCAAATGAAAGACGAACGCAAAAACCTAGGGGCTCACCATGCCCTCGACATCTATCGCATCGTGTCGATGCTAACACGTGAAGAGTATGACTTGGTGAGAAAGCTGGGCACTAGTTATGCCGACTCAGAAGCTGTCGTCGCTGCATCCACCATCGTGCGTAACGAGTTCAAAAAACTCGAAGGCATCGGTTTGCTGCGTCTCAGGAAAGGCGCAATGGAGGCGGGTCTTCAATGGAGCGAAGTCCGTTCGGACGACTTTGTATTGGTGCTTGGTGAACTTTTCCCCTGGCAGAGTTAGCGAAGGATGAAGCACCTAGAATTTTAAAACGGCTTCTAAGAAGCGTAGAGGGCAAATAGTTTAGCGCGGTCCAGGTACACTTTGACCTTGAGTCCTCCGCGCATCTGTGAGACCATCTTCTGTTCGAGACCGCCTTCTTTGCTCCCATCCGCGTCTTGCCCATCGCCTTTCCATTGTATCTGATATTCTGTCTCATTGCCCGAGAAGGGGATGCAGTCGTCGCGGCCAAAACCCGGCACGACCCGGTCAAACGGATCGACCAGTTCTACTTGCAGCGAGCCGCCGCTCGCGTCGGCGTTGATCGACAAGGCGTGGGGATCGATGTTCAGGGGCACCGTGGTCACGACCCCCTGAGCGTCCGTCCTCAAACAGACCAGTCGATCCTTTTCGATTTTCGCCAGATTGATTCCTCGCTGGGTTTCCTCGCCGCCGCGCGGGGGCTCGCCGTGTAGATCGTTTGAACTGCCGTGATAGACCCATATCTCCTCGCCTAGGACAAAAGGGGCATGTGGGGGATAGACCGATCCACAATCATAGCTGCCCGGGGGGCCGCAGAGCAGAATGGGTTCGCGGTTGCCCGCCCGATGCCAAGTGCGGCCGTCCTTTGAATAGGTCAACTGAACGTCCATCTGGTTCATCCATGTGGGCATCCAATCCTCGATCTGGTTCTGGGCTATCCACCCCTCGTAGAGCGTGTGAAACACAGATAGGAAGCCGATGCGAAAGTTGCGATACGCCAGCGAACTCATGCCGTAAAACTCGTGGTCTTGGGGGGGATCGAGTTCATCGGGGGCGACGATGATCTGGCGCGGGGTCCAGTTTTCAAAATCACTGCTCTCGGCCATGCAAATGATGCGCACGTTGGGCCGCCCTCGCAGATAGACGACGTAGCGGTGGATTTTGGCATCCCAATAAGCGACTAGGTGAGTATCCGAACCCTGTGGGATGACCGGGTTGAGCCAGCGTTGGGGCACGTCCCAATGGATCCCGTCGGCAGAATACGCCACGCAGACCGGCTGGACAATACCGGCGAATATCATGTCGCCGCTCTGGAACATAAAGAGCATCTTGTAGCGCTTGGCCGGATCGGTTTCAATGGGGTCTTTCATGACGCCGGTCCCAGCTCCCCACCTGAAAAATGGAAAGACCAAGTTATTCTCTTTGCTGCCGCCGTCCTCAAAGAGGTTGAGGATGGGTTTTTCCCAGTGGATCCCGTCTTGGGAGACGGCGTAGGCCAGGCCGTCCGCTTGGTCGCCGCGCGCGTCGCTCAATTTGCGGCCCAC
>VXZF01000314.1 GCA_009845645.1 Gemmatimonadota bacterium
TTAGGAACTTTTAATACCCAACTTTCTCATTTTGCCGTACAGCGTCGAAGGCGGCACCCCCAGCAGAGCCGCCGCCCCTTGTGCTCCCTTGATTCGCCAATTGGTGGCGTTGAGTACTTCGAGAATATAGCGGCGTTCAAATTCAAGCAGTGGCATTATTTCGCGGCCTTGAGAAACGGATGACGCCCTTCCTTTAAGGCCAAGAGTGGAATCTGCAATGTCAAAACCGCACTGCATGAGATCGGTCGTGCCAATTTGAAACCTCTTGCACGCTATGACTACCCGCTGTATGAAATGCTCCAGCTCCCGCACATTCCCCGGCCAATCATAGGCTTGCAGCATCTCCATAACCTCGGAACTCAAGGAGACAGGTTCCCTATCTAGGTAGGCTGCCATGCGATTCTTGAAAAACTCGACGAGGGGCGGGATGTCCTCCTTGTGTTCGCGCAGGGGCGGGATGTACAGCGGAAAAAGCTGGAGGCGCGAATACAGCTTCTCGCTAAAAATACCGGCCTGCACCATCTTCTGCAGGTCGCGACTCGTCGCGGCCACTATGCGCGTCTGCGCCGTCCGCGTCTGCTTGCCGCCTACCCGCTCAAACGTGCGCTCTGCCAACAAGCGCAGGATCTTGTCCTGCGTGTCCAACGTTAGATCGCCGATTTCATCCAAAAAGAGCGTGCCGTCTTTGGCCCGTTCCACCTTGCCTATTTGGCTGGTAGCCTGACCAAAGAGTTCACTGTTGATCAACGCCTCGGATAAGGCCCCGCAGTTGACATGGATAAAAGGGCCGTTGCCATAGGCACTCAGCTCATGTAATGCCCGCGCCGCCGACTCCTTACCCACCCCTGTTTCGCCTAGAATCAGTACGGTCAGATCGGTGGGAGCCACCTCCGTGAGTCTGGTTTGAAATTGGCCCAAGCCCTTAGTCTGTCCGATCCATTGGTTACCCCCATAGAACGCGGCTCCCGGTTTTACCGCGAGCGGCACTTGCGCCGGTTCTGAGTAATTGAGATCGCGATCTATCGCCCGGACCTGAAAGGTGTAGTCTCCCGGCGGCAGGTTTTGATAACAGGCTTGTAACTTCCGGGTAGCTGGACACCAGTCGGCGTCGTAGCCCTGCAAGCGGTACACATAGAGCATGTCGCGGGGATGGGTGGAAAAACTCAGGCCCTTGTACTCGAAAACTACCGGCTGTCCCACCGTGGATGAGCAGACGTCCGTTACTCTCTCATAGACCTGATCGGTGGTAATCCGGATTAGACGAATCAAGGGCGGCGTTTGCCGGGGCCGGTAGCGTATGATGGAACCCACGACCGTGCCCAACCAGAAGGTGCCGTCGCAATCTTCGAGGATGCGGCAAACCGGTCCTATATGGGGTGACTGGATAGCCTGGAAAAGCCGACCATTGTAGAGAGCGACACCCTTGTCTGTACCGATCCAGAGGTGTCCTCGCGAATCCTCCAACAAACACTGGGTGCGGTTGCTAGGCAGGCCATCTTCGGTTGTGAAGGCGCGGAAGGAGTTGCCGTCAAAGCAACTGATACCGCCCAGCGTAGCGATCCATAGGTTGTCTTGGCGGTCTACTAGCAGGTCGTTTACATGGTTGTCTATCAGTCCATCCTCAACCCCATACCATGTAAGGCCCTCTTCAGGATGCCAGCGGGCGAAGCCGGTGCCGCTCGTGGGGCTATTTCTACTAGTCAAGTGGAAATAGATTTCGCCTTTGCGCGTGGCAAGAACCGTGCCAATGCGGTTAAGAGGTGTCTTTTTGTCGTCCTCGGCAAAAATGGTTTGGCACTGCTCGCCCTGTTGGTACACAATCTTTAATGGGCTGGCCAAAAACTCTCTTCTTGTACTTATGGTGTAGTGTTCCCAATAGCCGAAAATGAATCGTCCTTCCCGGTCTTGCGTGATGCGGCTGATACCCCCTGCGTCTGAGTCAGCCGCTATGTTCTTTTTCTTCAGCTTCTGTCCTTCGTAGCGGAATAGACCATTGCCACCGCCAAACCACAGGTGTCCCTCAAGGTCCTCGTAGATGGAGAAACAGTTGCCGATATTAGAGCCTTCCTCGGGAGCCACGAAGGTAAAGTGTTCGCCATCGAAGCGGGCGATGCTTTTGAAATTTTTACTCTCACGGTTGAGATAAGGGGATGCATACCCAATCCATATATCACCGTGCCGGTCTTGCGCGATCTGTGAGATTTCGCTCGGGGTTATAGATTCGTTCGCATGAAGGCCGAAAATATTGATGCTATGCGCATCGTACCGCCCGACGCCGTTCCACGTGGCGAACCAAAACTGATCCTCGCGATCGTGGAACACGGCTTTGACCGCGGAATGGGGTAGGCCATCGGCCGCGGGAAATCGGCTGAACTCGTCATCGTCTTGGTAGAACACGCCACCCAACGTGCAAAACCACATCCGACCTTCTCGGTCGCACATAGTGTAACGCAACCAAGGATTCTCACCGACCTCAACAGCTGCCTGTAAGGTGCTATTGGCATAGAGCTGAAATCGGCCTTTCTCAATCCAACCGGTCCACACCTTGCCGGTAGGGTCCTGGCCCACCGCATAACTGGCCTCGGCTCGGGGAAACCCCTCCTTCTTTTTGTAGCGGTGGAAGGATGCGCCATCGTAGCGGAAGAGGTGCTTAAAGCCAAACCACAGGTGGCCTTGTGGGTCTTGGGCGATGCCCCGACAAAGGGAGATCCACCTATAAGAAGAAGGCTGCTGGTACTGCTGGCGGTAGAGCGGAGTCAGGTCGTGGAACGCCGTGCCGTCGTAATACCCCAAGGTACCCTCGCCACCCAACCAGATACGGCCCTGACGATCCTCGTAGATGAACTGCACCCAACGGCCTAAAATGCCATCGTCCTCCAAAGGGTGGAAGTCTGCGCCGTCATACCAGCAGGCTCCCTTTGAG
>VXZF01000471.1 GCA_009845645.1 Gemmatimonadota bacterium
ACGCTTGAGAAAGACAGCATGGACTGGGACAGAGCATTGGAACGGACATTGACAGCAGACGACATTCGGATTTCGGAGCCGTAGCAGCCGAGGTCGGAATAGCCCAATGGTCGTCGGCGAGGATGAGGACGACTAGAGAGCCAACGAGGTATCAAATGAATGTACTGCACATCCTATCTGATCAGCACCAAGCGGCCTGTATGGGCTGCGAAGGCCACGCGCAGGCGCTGACGCCCAACATGGATCGGCTGGCCAGCGAGGGTATGCGCTTTTCAGCGGCGTACACCCAGAATCCGATCTGCACGCCTAGCCGCATGAGTATGTATACGGGCCAGTACTGTCATAACCACGGTTTTTTCGGTCTCGGCGGGCCGCGGCCGGAAGGAATGCAGAGTTTCCTCGGCCACTTTAAGCAGCACGGGTACAAGACGGCGGTGATCGGCAAGACGCACGTGCCCAACCAGCCGCGCGACTGGCTGTTGGACCACGTTGACTACTGGATGTCTGGCACCTCGACGCCGGTGCCGGACGCAGGTGGTCTATCGCCGTATCAAACGTTTTTGGCCGGTGCCAGTCTTTTGGAGCAAAACGACAACTTCCGCATCACTGGCTACCCAGCCCCCCACCCTGTTGGCCTGCCCCAGAACCAGTTCCGCGCCCGGCCGTCAGAACTGCCGCTGGAGTACAATGTCGAAACCTGGTGTGTGGATCGGGCGATTGAGTTTATGGAGGGGTGCGAGGGAGATTCCTTCTGTATGCAGGTCTCGTTGCCGCGCCCGCACGCGCCCTATACGCCGGATCGAAAGTTTTGGGATATGTATGCAGACGACATTGCGTTGCCGGAGACCTATTACCAAGATCCCTCGGGCCGCCCGCCGCATTTCCGCGATATGCACGCGCGATTTCAGCGGGCTTGGGAGGGGGAGGAATGGTTGCCGGAGGAGGGGGCGCGCAACATCTGGCGCGGCTATCTGGGCTGCGTGACGCAGGTTGACTACTGCATTGGCCGTCTTTTGGACTACCTTGACGAACGCGGCTTGGCTGGAGATACGATCGTCGTCTATAACTCCGACCACGGTGCGTACAGCACTGCTTTTGGCATTCAGGAAAAGGCCCCCGGGATATGCTCGGAGGCGGTGTGTCGGGTGCCGATGCTCTGGCGGGTGCCGGGCGTTGCGGTCGCAGGCAGGGTTTGCGACGCGTTGGTGGAAAATGTCGATTTGGCCCCGACGTTTATGAGCCTCTGCGGTCTGCCGGCGATGGAGGGCATGGACGGGGTGGATATCAGCGAGCTTTTGCGGGGCGGAACCGATCCCGCGCATGAGGTGGCGGTCACTGAGCATCGGCACAGCAAGGCGCTGCGCTGGGGTAAATGGCGCTACGTACACTATCAGCCGGAGGATTTCGGAGTCGACTGCGGCGAGCTCTACAACTTGGAGGCCGATCCGCACGAGGCCCGCAATTTGTACGGCGAGCAGGCGTACCAAGAGATCGTCGAGCAGTGCGAGAAACTCCTATGCCACTGGCTGATCTCGACGCGGCAGTATCGCACGGCGTTCTTGGTGGGGGCGTGGAACGAGACTAATTACGCCTGAGAGGTTCTCGTCGATGAAATTCAATAACCATTCGCCCCGTTTTTCCTCTTTCTCCATCGGCCTCGATATGGATGTGAAGTTGCGGGGCCTGCGCAGTGGCTTCTGGCGTTGCTTTGGATTGTCGGTAGGCTTCCTGATCGCGTTGGTGCTGCTCGATCCATTTAGACCGACGGCAGAGCAAGACCCCCGTCCTCCAGCCATCAAGCTTGTCCAGACCCCTGTCGTGGCAGAGCAAGCTCCTGTCCTTGAACAAGAGCCTTCTTCTCAATCGATGGCATCTGAACCACCGCCGAGTCCGGTCAGTGTCGGCTCGCCTAGTGCCGGTACTCGAACCCAAAGCGTTGACCAGTCGGAACTACCTGTAGCAGGCAGTCTATCTTTCCTTCCCCGTGTTCCTCCTAGTGCGGTACGCACAGGGACGGGTTTAGCTCCGAGCCTATCAGCTATCGAAAATCCAGCCGACCTAACCCATAGATATGAGACGCCGGTAGATTTCTCCTTGGAGATGCCGGATGTACACAGTATAGAGCCCGGCCAACATCAGCCCAGCGCCGCCGCCCAACAGGAGATCAAGAGTGTTGTCAAGCTAGCCAGTGTATGTTCAAGCAATGATTTAGGTTGGGAGCCAGCCGGTTTTGAAAATAATCGGACGGTCGATGCGTTGGCGGATGCACTCAATGAATACACGAGCCTACGAGTGGAAGTTGGCGATCAACTCACGTTTGGCGATGATCGCATCCTCGAACTCTCCTTAATTGCCAAGCCGATATACCGCAATCTAAGCGAGGAAGAATTGCAAAATGTAGTTCGATACCTCATGGAAGGGGGGTTCCTTTTGGGAGGGGTGCGCCAAGAGGTTATCTTTCGTGGCTTAGAACATCACGGTGGCTTGGTACAGGGGGAAGATTTCTGGTCTGAGGTATTGCCAGACGATCATCCCGTCTATCGTGCCTTTTTTAAGCTAGAAGGAGGTTTGCAGCCCCGGACCTTGCTCAACATAAATCCCTCTGGAGGACCACCCCGTGCGACTGTAGTTAATGGCCTAGTGGGTTACTTCATTCAGGGCCGGATGTTCGGCATAGACCCTATTGAGAGTCAGGCTTGGCGGCGAGGGAATGACTTTGAGTTGATGCTCGCTACCAATATAGTGGTCTATGCGTTGACCCAAGAAGGTTCCATCGCTCAACTCACGACGAGATAAGAGAGGAATTGAACTGCGCTATGTACGAACAATTAGAGATACACTACGAAGGGCAGACGGAGTTCGTCGCCACGGAACAACAGGTCAAGCCTTTGCGGCTATTAGTTACTTGTCCGGCAGGCTTGGAAGCCGGGGCCGACGTGCGGGTTTCGATTGGCACGTTCCATTCCTATTCCCGCAAGTGGACGCTTGCAGACCCTTTTGTCGAAGGAGGTGAGGGCGTGGTGGTGGTCGGGCACGGGTTGGCGTGCGACTGGACCGATATGACGCGGGGTGGCGACGGGCCGGCTGGCGGCGGGTTGGTGGGGCGGCCGCTCAACGAACTCTACTTGTGTACCATCCAAGTTACCAAATCGCTGAGTGCGGGAGCGCGGCTGGTCTTTCCCTTTGGCGTGGTGCCGTCGCCGCACGCGGATATAAGCGGTGCCCTGCAAGTGCGAGTGCGGCGACCCGAAGCCGAGGTTTTCGAGAAGGTGGGAGAACCCATTCCACTGAGCAACGCTCCCGGCCCTCTGACACGGCTGGAAGGGAGGATTTCTGCTACGGAGGATGTGGAGGGAAAGCGCAGGGTCGTAGTTTTCGCGACGGACGATCATCTCAATCCAATACCTAGCTACCGGGGAACGGTGAATTTGCAGGCCGACGGCGGGATCGCCGGGTTGCCCTCCGAAGTGGAAATTGGTGCCGACGGGAGGGGTGTGGTTGAGGGCATTGAAGTGCAGGCCGACGGTCCAGTCCGCATCACCGTGCGCGATGTCGAGCGCGGTTTAGAAGCTCAGAGCGGTCCGACGCAGGCGGCCGGCGAACGCGGCCACTACTTCGGCGGCATCCACTTCCACACGCGGCTTTCGGTAGATGGCGACCGGGAGCCGCGCGCGGCCTACGCCTATGCCCGCGACTTTCTCAACCTCGACGTGATCGCGATGACCGACCACGCGCCGATTGGCCCCGGATGGGCCGAGTGCTTGACGGTCAATGAGGAGTTTTACGAGCCGGGCCGCTTTGTGACGATCCCTGCGTGGGAAAGCTCCAATGCGTACGGGCACGCCAATCTCTATCTGCGCACGCCGGAGGTCGATGGCGGTACTTGGCACTGGAAACCGGAGCTTTGTCCCTCGGAAGTAACTTGGGACGAGGATGTGGTCATGGTGCCGCACCATCCCAACTGTGGACAGCCCATCGAATACGGCAAGCATCGCGAGGTCATGGGCAAGACGTTTTACTGGTCGCAATACCACTGGGAGTTTCCCAACAAGCGGGCTAGATTGGTGGAAATCGTCCAAGGGCGGGGCAATTTTGAAGCCGACGCGCTCGACGAGTACTGGGGTATTCGCCTAGGAGAGTTGGGAGCTTCGGTACAGGACGCTTTTGCCCAAGGCTGGCGCTTGGGGTTTGTGGCCGGGACTGACAACCATCAGGGACACCCGACGCAAAATCCGGGCGGCTATGTGGGCATGACCTGTTTCCGGGCGACGGAGTTGACCCGCGAGGCCGTGTGGCAGGCAATGGACCAGCGCTGGACCTACGCGACTTCAGGCGTGCCGATTGTCTGCGACTATGCGGTCAACGGCGTGCGCGCGGGCGCGGAGGGCGCACTGGCGGAAGGCGAGCAGGTGCATTTTTCCGCCAGCCTGCACGGGACCGCGCCGATTGAGCGAGTGGAGATCATTGCCAACGGGCAGTGCGTCTGGCAGGACGTGCCCAATGCTTGGGACGTGGAAATCGACGGGCCCGAGTTGCCAGCACCAGAGGGTGCATGGTCCTATTACTATCTGCGGCTGCGGCAGAAGGACGGACACCGGGCGTGGCTGAGTCCAGTGTGGTTGGACCGGGGATGAACGGAACGAGACGGGCCGATATAGAGCCTGGGGTACGCGTTGCCATCGTGCAGAAGCAGGATCAGCGCACGGGGCGGCTGACCGAAGGCGTGGTGCGGGATATTCTAACCAAATCGGCGACGCATCCGCACGGGATTAAGGTACGCTTGGAGACCGGCGAAGTCGGCAGAGTCAAGCAAGTAAGCGGTTAGAAGTAGTAGAAAGAATAGACCAAAGACGACCCACCCACGCCGACGCAGGCTCCCATGATAAATCCCAGAAAGAGTGGCCGCACTTTCCTGTATAGAATAACTCCTCCGTAGCTGATCAGAATCGACTTAACGAGCCAAGCGAGGAATATCCCAAACCAATCGCCGCGCACGGTATTGGTCAGGGCCACGGCCAGCCCCACCGGGTGCAGCGGCCAGCCAGCTAGGCGGTGCTGGGCAAAGGAAAGTAGTGCGGCGAGTCCTGCACCGATGCCAGTGAACAGAGTGGTCAAGTGTTGGGGTGGGTGCGGGTTGTTGACCGTTTTGGCGACCCAACCCCACTTGCTCAGCGGCGAGTTGATGTAGTACCAGCGGAAGCCGTGCATCATGCCGTGCTGATAGCCCAGCCAGATATAGACCACGATGGTGGTGATTGCGCTGACGACGAGGGCGGAGGCGAGAAAGAACAGCAGCTTGCGGGCGCTGATTTTTTCCTTGACCTCCTCGCAGACCTTGAAGGCGTGAGCCATCGTGCCCATGAAGAACAATTGCACGTCCGCGGCCCAGACCATGTTGAGCCCCATAGCCGTAAGCCCCTTATCGCCGAAATAGGCCGTGCCGAAGATGTTGGTAAAAAGCGGCGGAATGGAATGAGGTGCGCGCAGCCGTCCCAAGCCGGTCTGGACCAGCAAGCGCGCTGTGCCCAAGAAGACCAACAGCGCGACTAGCAAAAAGGCCAAGCTCCAGCCGAAGGAAAGGCCGGTAGCGTGGAGGAAGTACGCCATGTAGACCAAGCCGACGACTCCCATTAGCGCCGAGGTGCGTGGCGAGGGCAGGTGTGTGTTCGGACCTCTTGCGCCGCTGGCGATAGCACGCCACTGGTCTTTGAGGAAGTCGCGCGACATCCACAGCGACGAGAGGATCAGGAAGATGAGCGCCCCCATCTGCTGATGCGACATTAGCACTGAGACCTGCTGGTGAGGCTGGGCAGGGAGATTGACGACAACGCCGAGAAAGCCCAACAGGCCGTGTTCGAGATAGATGAGGATGTGAAAGAGCCAGACGCTCAAGAGCACATTGAGGTTGAGCAAGTAGCTCAAGCCGACGACGAGGAAGTTGACGTTGATTCCATAGGAGATGCCGATGCGGCGCAAAAAGATGCGCGTCGAAGGGATGCCGAAGTTATTGATGGTCTCAAAGTCGAACACTTGATCAAGCATGTTGACGGTCGGGATGATCCAGGCGATGAAAAAACCGACCCAGAACAGCGGATTCCTAAAAAGGCTTTTGGCAGGGTTTTCTACGCTTTCGACCATCGCCGTCGGCACTACGGCCAAGGGATAGACCAAGCGCTCGCCGCTGGCCCACTGGTGGTGAAGCAGGGCGATGAGCGAGAAGCTGACTAGGAAGAAGGCGATCATGAACAGGCCCCAGAAGATAGAAGGGCCGAGCCAGGCATCCCACGGCAGCGGCGCACCTTCTGGGGCGCCCTCGAAGAGGTTGCGGATCATCTCTAGATCGCGCGGGGCGGCCCAGTCGGGGATGTGGTCCCAGAGCAGTTCGCGCCAGTTGTTTTCCGGGGTGGCGTAGTAGAAGACGCCGGCGAGCAGGGGGATAAAATAGCCGCCAAAGCCCATAGTCGGCATGACTGTGGCCACCATTAGCGCGGCGTAGATGAGGGCAAAAGTCGAAGTTGGCAGCCGCAGGAAGGGACGAATTAGCGCGAGCAGGAGCGCGGTAAGCGCGACCCAGAACAGAGCGAAGATGACGCCGACGGTGTTGAAGTGGTCGGCGTAGCCCGAGTAGCGGTCGAGCAGGATATAGCTGCGCACCCCGATGAAGTTGTGGCCGACGCACAGCGCCATGGCCAGCGTCCATTCGAGGGCGGAGCGCATCACTTGTTGCCCTTGCGCCCGGCCTCCCAGTCGTCGTCGAGCATTTTGAGTAGTGCGTCCATGTCGCGGTTACCGGCTTGGATTTCCTGCATGACGCGGGCTAAGGAGTGGACGAAGCCAGTGGGGGGGTAGTCCTCAATCGAGATGAAGTAGCCGGGCGTCCAGCCCCAGTGGTCGAGGTTGGTGCTCATGCGCTCGAAGAGACGCTGGGTCGGTCCCCAGGTGCTTTTGGGGCCATCGACGCCTTCGATCTGGGTGGCGTTGAGCAACATGCCCTCGGCGTTGAGATACGCCTGATAGACCTCTGGGTGGTAGTAGGCTTCGAGCACGGCGAGGGCTTTGTCGTAGTACATGCCTTGGGCGCTGGAGGTCATGGACCAGCCGCGTTGCTGGTTGGAGGTGTTGACGAAGAGGGGCTGGTGGCCGGTCATGGAGGGAATGGGCCAGTACTCGATTTCAAAGTTGACCTGTAGTGGCTCGACGTCGCCGCTCATCCAGCAACCCATCATCCAAGTGGCGGCGTGCTCGTTGAAGAAGTCGCGCTGCTCTTCGTTGTACCCGTCGCTCAGCGAGCCTTTTTCGACGAAGTTATCCAGCAGCGCGATCATGTTTGCCATGATGGGGCGCATCAGTGGGTCGGTGGCAAAGGTGATTTCGCCGCGGTCGCGGCGCACCGTCCAAGAAGGCTCGTCGGCTGGGCGGGTTGGATCGTAGAGGTTGGTTTGAATCGCGTAGGAGAGGGGCACCCCAGCCGACCACTCGCGGCCCCCGTAGACGAGGGGCTTGTACCCAGCGGCTTTTATCTTGTGCAGGGCATCGATAAAGGCGCCCCAAGTCTGCGGTGGCTCGGTAATGCCGGCCTCGGTCCAGATGCGCTTGTTGACGGCGATGCCAGTGATCTGGCGACCGACTTGGGCTGTGTAGTATTGGCCGTTGTGCAACGGCGGCAAGTTCTGCCCCACTCGCTCGTAGATTTCGCGGGGAATGGGAAGCAAGTGGTTGCCATTGGCTAGGAATTTGGTGTAGTCGAGGGTCATTACCACGTGGGGCAGGTCGCCGGTGGCAATGGCGCGGCGGTAGTACGCGCCGGCGTCTTCATTGCCCAAGTCGATCAACTCCAGCGTCCAGCCGGGGTTCTGGCGCTCAAAGGTGGCCTTCCAGATGTCCCAGTGGACTTGGAAGCCGGGTCGGCCGCCGATATTGCGGGTGACACGCACGACGTGGGCGTCTTCCTCGCTGGTGCAGGCCCCGAAAGCGAGGAGAGCGGCGAGGGCAAAGGTTGCGAATTTGGCAAGAGGCATAGAGTGAAATCCTCAGCGGATGGAACCAGCGGTTAGGCCTTTGACGAAGCGGCGCTGCATGGCAAGATAGAGTATAGTGACGGGCAGCGACAAGACCACGACGCCGGCGAAGATGTAGTTCCAGTTTTTGACGTACTTGTCCGAGAGAAAGCGCCATAACTGCACAAAGGCCAGTTCGCCCTTATTGGTGCCCATGAGGATGAATGCGTGGGGGAAGTCGTTCCAGGTAAAGAGGCCCCAAAAGATGATGATCGTCACCGTGCAGGGAGTCAGCAACGGGAAGATCACGCGCCAGAAGGTACCAAAGGGCGTGCAGCCGTCGATCAGCGCTGCTTCTTCGAGGTCGCGAGGGATGGAGCGCATGAAGCCGCTGTAGATAAACAGGCACAGGGGCAGGCCGTAGGACACGTAGTGCAGCCAGAGGGCAAAGTACGTGTAGCCGATGCCGAGATAGTTAAATTGGCGCAGGAGCGGCAACATGAGGATCTGGAACGGCACGGTGATCCCGGCGAGGAAGAAGATGCTCCAGAAATGGCCCGTGCGCATGCGGCGACGCGTGAGGGAGTACGCGGCCATGGAAGCGACGACGATGAGGGTGGTGATGACGGCAACGCACATCAGTAGGCTGTTGAACATCGGCGCGGCTAGCTTGATGCCGGTGAAGATGTAGTGGTAGTTTTCGAGGGTCGGTGCCTCGGGGAGTGCTACAGGTGAGCGGACGATTTCCGGCAGGGTCTTGAATGAGTTGAGTAGCGCTAGAACACAGGGCGACACGTAGAGCAGCCCTAAGAGCAGCATGCCGATCTCGAAGAGGGGCAGGCGGCGTCTCATAGGTCGGTCTCGCGGCGCTGGAAAAAGGCGACTTGCAGGGCGGCGACCAAAACCAGGAAGGCGAAGACGACAAAGGCAATGGCCGAAGCATAGCCTTGGCGGTCGTTTTCCGTGCCGAGCCAGTAAATGTAGTAGCCAGCGGTAAAGGTCCGGTAGCCGGGGCCGCCTTGGGTGGTGACCAAGATCTGCGGGAAGAGGTTGATGCCGGTGATCAGGGCGATGACCGAGTTGGTCTTGATCATCGGCATGAGCACTGGGATTTGGACGCGATAGAAGGTGGCTAAAGGACCGGCTCCGTCAATTTGCGCGGCCTCGTAGAGTTCGTTGGGGATGGTTTGTAGCCCGGCGAGGAAGATGGTGGTGTAGAAGCCGAGGCCGTGCCAGAGGACCAAGGCGAGGATGAAGTAAGGCACTAGCGCCGGATCGCCCATCCAGTCTTGGGCCAGCGCGTCGAACCCGAAGGCGCGCAGCAGGGTGTTTATGGCGCCAGTGCGATAGTTGGCCAGATATTGGAAGAGTAGGGCACTGACGAGAATGCTGAGGATAAATGGGTAGAAAAATAGGCCGCGTACTAGACCGCGCATGACTTTCATGCGGTCTAGGAGAACGGCCAAGACCAGCGACAGCGAGGTGTAGCCGACGACGATCATGGCCGTTTCAAAGAGCGTGAAGCGCAAAGCGGCGAAGAAGCGGTCGTCGTCGAGCAACTCGCGGAAGTTGTCCAAGCCGATAAAACGGGGGTCTTTGGTCCAGCCAGACCAGTCGGTTAGGCCGTAGGCAAACCCGAGCAGAGTCGGCAGGGCGAAAAAGGCTAGGTAGAGGAGTATGGCTGGGCCGCAGAGTAGGGCCGAGGCAGTGGATTTTTCGATGGACGCTCGTTGCATGGCGCAGGGGTAGTGACTACTCCCAAGCCTCAAGGCTTGGGCTTCGCGGTGGTTCATCCACCTGAGATTGTAGCCCCAATCTCAGAATGTTTCGAGCGGCGTTTTCATCTCGGTCAAGGACAACTCCACAGCAGGGACAGACATGGACTCGTTCAGACAGAGCCTTACGATGTCGGTGTCCACACTGGGAGCAGTCTTGCGAGGTATAGGCCGGGTTGACGGCGACCAGCGTCCTACCAGCCTCTTCCGCTTTGTAGGACAGGCACTGCCGGAACTGCGACCATGCCGCATCGTGAATGGATTTGGAAAGACAGTGATTACGCACCATACCATTAATAATCAGGTCTTCGACGGCGATCAAGCCGTAGTGATTGACCAAACATCGGGCCAGTTGATGAGCAAAATCGTGCCGCCGAAAGCGTATGCGTTCATGTACTCTTGCTACCACCTTGCGAGCCTTAGCGCGGGCCGATGTGCCCTTCTTCTGCTTGGAGAGCTTGCGCTGCGCCTTAGCCAGCACCTGCTCCTCTTGGCGAAAGAAGCGCGGGGGGGCTATCTGATCCCCATTCGACAGGGTGGCAAATTTCTCTAAGCCTACGTCGATGCCCACCGCTTCGTCGCTTTTTGGCAATGGCTGCGGCTCCACTTCGCAGACGATGGAGGCATACCACTTGCCCGTAGCCGACCGACGCACCGTGCATGTTTTGGATGTACCTTCCAGTGGACGATGTGCTTTGATACGAATGCGCCCGATTTTCCCCAAGCGCAAAGCCCCCTCTTTGATCTCAAACCCATGCGCTTGCGGGTAGGTGAGGCTGTCGTAGCGACCCAAGCCCCTGAACCGGGGAAAGCCGGGCACACCGCCCACCTTGACCCTACGAAAGAATGCCTGAAACGCCAAATCAACACGCACCGCCACGTTTTGTAGTACCTGGCTATGCACCTGCGACAATGTAGGACGGTCTAATTTAAGAAACGAAAGGCGAGCTTGCTGGTCATACAGGCTCAAGCTCTCGCCCCGATCTTTATAGGCTTGGATGCGATCTACTACAAAATGGTTGTAGAGCATTCGGCATTCCTCAAGGTGCGTCGCCAGTGTTCCCGTCTGCTTGCGCGTGGGATACAATCTATATTTGAATGCCTTACGCATACTTAATGGTATGCGCGTAAGACTTAACCCCGTCAAGAGGTTGTCCGACAGATTGCTACAGCCCGTATAGCGTGTTGGAAAGGCGGCTGGCCATCGCCTATATTAGTGCCCTTTAATCCATTCAGACCACGCTGCCTGAAAGACCTACACCATGGCCGAATTGACCCCTGAGACCAGCCACAACCCGGTTGTCCTGCGCCACCTCCTCGATAACTGGCGACAGCAGGCCGCCACGGCTGGGTACCGCCGCGAACGCGATAAGGGAACCACATTCGAGCGGCTTTGCATCGCCTACCTACAACACGACCCAATCCAAGCTCGGCAATACGAACAGCCCATGCTCTATTCTGATTGGGCCCAAGCACCGGAGCGGCGCGACGACCGGGTAGCCGAGCCCTTGGGATTCTACGCCGAGCCGGTGCGGTCGGCGCAAGACCTCGGTATCGACTTGGTTGCCAAGCTGCGAGACGAGGATGGCTGGTGCGCCATTCAGTGCAAATTCCATGCAGTGGGTAGCCGCATCGCCAAGGCGGAGATCGATTCCTTTTTGGCTGCTTCGGGCCATAGGGACTTTCGGCAGCGGCTGATCATCGACACGACCGGCCGCGAGTGGAGCACCCAAGCAGAGGAGATGCTGCGGAACCAAGCGGTGCCGGTTCGGCGGATCGGCCTACAGGAATTGCAGGCCAGCCCAATCCGTTGGCAGGACTTTGCGACCAGCGGTGAAATCCACTTTGCCGAACAACGCAAACTTCTTCCACATCAGCGCAAGGCGATGGAAGCAGTGACTGGCGGATTAGCGGAACTGGGCAGTCGCGGCAAAATGATTATGGCCTGCGGCACTGGCAAAACGCTGACATCCCTCCGCATCGCCGAACAACTCGCCGGTACTGGAGGGCGGGTTCTCTATCTCGTACCCAGTCTGGCGCTGATGGCGCAAACAGTGCGCGAATGGGCGATAGACGCCAAGATCCCGTTGCGCTCGTTCGCGGTGTGTTCCGACTCACAAGTCGGCAAGCGCCGGCGTCGCAATGACGATCTCATTGACATGGACGCACTGGATTTGGCGTTTCCAGCTACTACAGATGCGGTTCGTCTCGCCACCGTCGCAGCACCGCCAGCACCGGATGCCCTGACCGTCGTCTTTGCCACCTACCAATCTAGCCCGGTAATCGAGGAGGCACAGAAGGTACACGGAGTGCCCGCCTTCGACCTCACAGTCTGCGATGAGGCTCATCGTACCGCTGGAGCGTTGATCGAGGGCGAAGACCCATCGCATTTCGTCCGAATTCACAGCGACAAGTACATCCGCTGCGATCGGCGGCTCTACATGACCGCGACGCCAAAGGTCTATGCCGCTAGCGCACGGACTCGGGCCGGCAAACTGGCGGCGGCCCTCTGCTCAATGGAGGATGAGCGCATCTACGGGCCGCTACTCTACGAGCTTACCTTCGGCGCGGCCGTGGATCAGGGCCTACTAACCGATTACAAAGTGATCGTTCTGACAGTCCCAGAGGACGCGGCAGCTCGGGCGATTCAGCGCAGTCTTGCCGAGGACGGCGAATTGAAACTCGACGACGGGGCCAAACTGCTTGGCTGCTGGCGGGCCTTGGCCAAGGTGGATGCCGATCAGTTCCCGGAAAACGACCGCGCAGGGATGCGCCGCGCCATTTCCTTTTGCCGTGACATCAAATCATCTCAGCAAGTGGAGCGGCTCTTTGCCCGAGTCGCCGAGGAATACCGCGAGCAAGAGGGGACACACCTAGCGGAATACCCGGTTGCGGCTCAGCATGTCGATGGCACCTTCAACGCCATAAGGCGTTCGGTAGCACTGAATTGGTTGGACGAAGCCGACGCTAACGGCGGCTGTCGAGTGCTTACCAATGCCCGCTGCCTTTCCGAAGGAGTGGATGTACCGGCATTGGACGCCATCCTGTTCATGCACCCGCGCAAGAGTCAAATCGATGTGGTGCAGGCGGTGGGACGGGTCATGCGTAAAGCCCCGGGCAAGCAGATGGGCTATATCGTGCTGCCAGTGGTTATTTCGTCGCTCACTCAGCCGGAAGCCGCGCTCAACGACAACAAGGCATTCGAGGTCGTCTGGCAGACGCTGAATGCGATCCGCAGCCACGATGAGCGGTTTGAGGGAATGATAAACCGGATTGAACTAGGCGAACCGGGGGACCGCATCGGCCTTGTCACCCTAGCGGATTGGGGGCCAGCCGCAACTCGGACCGGAGACGGGCCGGGCATTGGGAAAGGGGAGGCGAGGGACCCGGACACCACGCGCACTCGGCCAGAGGATTCTCAACCGACCTTGTTCGACGGACTGCCAGAGGCGATTCGAGCAAAAATCGTTGAGAAGTGCGGCGACCGGAAGTACTGGGACGAATGGGCCAGCGATGTCGCAGATATTGCCCGTCGGCATATCGAGCGCATCACGGCTCTTGTCGAATTCGGCGATGCCGAGCGAGAGATTTTCCAAGACTTCGTCACCGAGTTGCGCGACGATCTAAACGAGGGCATCACTGACGCCGACGCTATTGAAATGCTGGCGCAGCATTCGGTGACAGGGCCGGTGTTCGACGCGTTGTTCGGCGAGACTGAGTTCGTTTCGCGCAATCCGGTTAGCCAAGGCATCCAAGATGTGTTGGATGTGCTCAGGCCAGCGAACATCGACGCGGAAGCGGTTAATCTCGACGGGTTTTACGCCAGCGTTCGGCGGCGGGTGGCGGGAGCGGCTACTGACAAAGCCAAGCAGAAGATCGTCGTCGAGCTATACGACAAATTTTTCCGCAACGCCTTTCCCAGCATGACGCAGCGGCTAGGGATCGTCTATACACCAGTGGAGATTGTCGATTTCATCATCCACTCGGTGAACGATGTTTTGGAGGACGAATTTGGCACGACATTGGGTTCCGAGGGCGTACATATTCTCGATCCATTCACCGGCACTGGCACATTTGTTACGCGGCTGTTGCAGTCGGGCTTGATTGCCCCGGAGGATTTGTCGCGCAAGTACGCGCACGAGATCCACGCTAATGAAATCGTTTTGCTAGCCTATTACATCGCGGCGGTGAATATCGAGACCGCCTATCACGAGATTACCGGCGGGGACTACAAACCGTTTGAAGGTATTTGTTTAGCGGACACCTTTGAAATGCAGGAAGGCGACGATTTGCTGGCGCAGATCATGCCGGATAATTCTGGGCGGCGGACACGACAGAAAGAGACGGATATTCGCGTGATTGTGGGGAATCCGCCGTGGTCGGTAGGGCAGCGAAGCCAAAACGACAATGCCGCGAATCAAAAGTATCCAGTCTTGGATAAGCGTATTGAAGAAAGCTACGCAAGACATTCCCGTGCTCAATTAAAGAATGCTCTTTATGATAGCTACATCCGCGCCATTCGCTGGGCGAGCGACCGGATTGGCGAGAGCGGTGTAATTGGGCTTGTGACCAACGCCGGTTGGGTTGACGGCATAGCGATGGATGGGATGCGGAAGTGTCTGACCGAGGAGTTCTCAAGCCTCTATATATTCCACCTGCGGGGAAATCAACGAACTCAGGGCGAATTTTCCCGCCGAGAAGGAGGAAAAGTATTCGGCTCAGGTTCTCGTGCGCCAGTTGCCATCGCGGTTTTTGTCAAGAACCCAAAAGCGAAAAAACAGGGTCGTATTCTGTTCCGAGACATCGGTGACTGTCTTGACCAAAAGGCTAAGCTCAAAGCGGTCCGACAATTCGGTAGCATTCGTGGCATAACTCAAGCAGATGGCTGGAGCCAAATAGTACCAGACGTGAAATATGACTGGATAGGCCAAGGGGACAAGGAGTTTAATCAGTTTACGACAATGGGTAATAAAAAGTCGGTAAACCAAGCGAGAGGGCGTCTATTTAGGAACTATTCAAGGGCTGTCTTAACCTGTCGAGATGCTTGGTGTTTCAATTTCTCGTCAGGACTTCTCAAAGAAAACATCCGGTCAATGATCGACTTTTACCACTTAGAGATCGAACGGCTTAGGAGCAAGCAGCCCGATAATTCCAAGTTAGACAGTAGCCAATTTGTGGATAACGATCCGAAAAAAATTAGCTGGTCAAGCTCTCTATTAAGCTCCTACCAAAGAAAAATACCAATCAACTTTGACAAAAATCGGATCGTACCGTCCATTTATCGTCCATTCACGAGACAATGGCTGTATTTCAGTTCTTCTGTGAATGATCGAATCGGCCAGATGCCTCAGATTTTCCCGCATACAGACGCGAAGAATCGCCTGATCTGTGTTACAGGAGTGGGTTCGCGGTCCTTCTCTGTGCTAATGGTGGATGCTCTCCCAGAATCCGCAGTGGTTGAAAAAGGCCAATGCTTCCCCCTCCACTTATACGAAAAGCCCGACAACGACGACGACCTGTTCGGTCAACAACCTGACGCAACCGATGCCCACGGCTACACCTGCCGCGACGCCATCACCGACGACGCGCTAGCCAAATTTCGCGCCGCCTACGGCAACGCCGTCTCCAAGCACGACATTTTCCACTACATCTACGGTCTGCTCCACGTCCCAGCCTACCGCCACCGCTTCGCCAACAACCTCTCCAAAGAGCTACCGCGCATCCCGCTCGCCGCTGACCCCGATCACTTCACCGCCCTCGTCTCCGCCGGACGCGAGTTAGGCGATCTACACGTCGGCTTCGACCGCGTTGATCCGTGGCCGCTCGAATTCGCCAATGACAGTCGAGACGCGCCAACCGGCACCGATCCAACAACCTACTTCCGCGTCCAAAAGATGAAACTCGGCGGCACCCAAAAGGAACCCGACCTCACGACGATCATCTACAACAGCAACATCACTGTTATCGGCATTCCCGAAAACGCTTGGGATTACGAAGTCAACGGCAAGCCCGCCCTCAAATGGGTCATGGAACGACAGGCCGTATCCACCGACAAAGCCAGCGGCATCGTCAACGACGCCAACCGCTACGCCACCGAAACCATCGGCGACCCATCCTATCCGCTAGAACTGCTCGCCTGCGTCATCCGCGTCAGCATGGAAACCAACCGCATCGTCGAAGGACTGCCAGAGCCTGAGTGGATTGAAGAGAGAAAGTAAAACGCGACGACTGGAAAAACACAAAATGTCCCAGCCACAGCCGTATGATATAATGATTATACGCCCAGCATCTGATGGGAAAGTTGCCCACTTTACAGGAGAAATTCCTAACGATCTTTGGGCAATACTATTAAGATTCCGAGAGCAAGTCAGCAAGCTGGAAGCGTGTTTACGTGAATGTGAGAATCTGAACTTGAATTATACTCTATCGTGGTCCCGCGATGATGAAGCGTTAAAATTCGAGACGCATAGCGCCATCAGACCCAATGACCTTTATAGCATCCTGCATTGTCTCAGACCTTTTCAACTTCAAAATAATAAGCCGGATATTTCGTTTAACACGACAGTTAGTAGGCTTCAGAAGTATATAAGAGAGAGGATAAAGGGAAAACATGAAAAGGATATACATTATGTATGGTTGAAGGAATTTTTCAAAAGTCTCAAGGAGGAATATAATGGCCAAGCGGGTCAGAAACAATGTGTTATTGAGTCTGTAAAATTTACTTCATCTGGTGAAATACCACCAAACGAAAATAAGTCTATCAATTGCGAAAATATGTTAAACAGTTGGCTTAATGCTTATGAGTTTCACCATGACGAAGAGAAACAGCATTTGATAGAAGACATTGAAAAGGGATTTCCTCCTGGCCTTTTGGATTCTGTTTTTGTAGGTATGATACTTGACAAGATAAAAGCAATTAACCGTTTTGCGGGTCTAATTGATCGCTTAGGTACTGGCCAAGTAAATATATGTCTTCCCTGATTTGCAGACATTTGAAAGACCACTCAGGCTTACTTCGTGTCCCAATAAACTAGTATGCGATGAGCAC
>VXZF01000513.1 GCA_009845645.1 Gemmatimonadota bacterium
GCTATATATAAGGGAACCGAATCAATGAACCCACAGGTATCGGTATCAAAAACCGCGCTGGCCGCCTTCTGTCAAGAACATGGAATCAAGCGACTCGCCATCTTTGGCTCAGCGTTGCGAGAGGACTTCAGACCAGAGAGCGATATAGATATACTCGTCGAGTTCAAACCAGATCGCATTCCTGGACTGCTAGGCGTTGCCGGTATGGAATTGGAATTGTCCAAACTGTTTACAGGACGCAAAGTGGATCTGCGGACACCCGAGGACCTAAGCCCCTACTTCCGGCAGGATGTTCTGACTACGGCGGAAATCCAATATGACCAAACATGACGAAATCCGCCTGCGCCACATGATTGAAGCGGCGCGTGAAGACGTGTCGTTTGCGCGTGGCCGAATCCGTAGCGATCTGTACCCCTCTCAACGCACCAACGCCAAGCGCCCCACCGCAACAAACGAATCCGCCACCAAGCGATAGAAGTAAATCCCCGAGGCCACCGCTCGCCCATCTTGGTCGCGCCCATCCCAGACGAATCGGTAACGGCCAGCCGCTAACGGCCCATCCACAAGGTGACGCACAGGCCGTCCCAACGCATCGTAGAGCACCAGCGCGACCGACACCTCCTTCGGCAGATCAAACGACAGCGCGACCTCGGCGTTGAAGGGATTGGGATAGGCCGGATGCAGCGCAAAGTCAGCGGGCAGGGCCACCGCCTTAGACGCCCCTTCCTCCGTGCGAAACGGCACCCACGCCACCGCACCCTCGATCTGCGCGGCAATAGCTGCGCTATCAGCCCCGCTCCAGTAGTTGTCTTGGGCTTTCAACTCCTCGGCGCTCAAATTCTCAATGGCCGTAGTATTGTTGGCAAAAGTGTTGCCGCGAATCGCCGTCGGCATCTGTGGCCCTTCGACCCGGATGGCCACGGCATTGTCCGCAAAGCGGTTGCCGAAGATGTGCGGCGCAGAATCCACAGATTGAATAGCCGGCGTCCCGCGGATAAACTCGCTGCCGCGAATCTCCAGCGACTTCACACCGGTCAACTCCAAACCTCGGCCCCCGACAAACGAGCCCATCTCAATCGCCCCTCTCGTCCCCGGCCCCAAGCGCAGACCCGCGGCAACATGCGCCCTAAACGTCGAGTTCCATATCTCCACCAGCGACCCGGTGATTTCGGCACCAACGCGCAAATTGCGCTCGACCTGCACCTGCGCAAGGATCAAGCGCGCCGCACCCCCAGCGCGCAGACCATCGCCTTGGTTGGCGACAAGGCGACTGTTGTGCAATTCCACCTCTCCTAGCCACTCTTCCAAATCCATGCCGTGCCCGGTGTTTTGCTCAATCTGCGACTCCCACATCTCAATGCGCTGGCCGCGGCCGCCTATGGCCCGCACCCCAGTCCGCGGGTCGTCCGGGTCGAGACTGCCGTTGTCGATTACAGCGACGCGGATGGCCTCTAAGGATGCGTTGTAGAGCAGGATCCCCTCTTGGCCGTTGCCCTCAATGGTGGCGTTGCGCAGCGCGAGTTGCCCGGTACCGGCTACGAGCACGGCCGGGCCGGCAATAGTGGTAAGTTCGCTTCGATCTACCTGTGCTTGGCCATTGAGCCTCAGCAACAGGCCGTTGCCGCCGCTTTCCCGCACCACAGAGTCGGCAATGCGCAAGCTCGTCTCCTCGTCAATCTCGCCGCTAAAGGCAAAAGCCGTGCGCGTTAGCTCGGCGTGCTGCACCTCAACTTGGGCACCCGGCAACACGTGAATGCCATACCACAAGCCGTCGTTGTCTGGGCCGGGATCGGTGGTTAACTGCGCCCGCTGTCCGGCCGTCCCCTCAATCGTCAATGCGCCTTCCACGATTAGCTCGGCGAAGTCCGGAGATACGCCGCGCCGGCTGAGATCAAAGCGGGCAAAAGACACGCTGCTCGGACCGATGTGCAGTTCGGACCCAGCCGGCACCACCAAATCCGCGTACACGGCCTGCTCGTCCAGCCACTGCGTCCGCCCCGGCGGCAGACGGAAGCCAACGACCCCGCGATGGGCGTGTTCAATGGCGACCGCCGCTGGATCAACCGCTTGGCCATCGAGCAGGTAAATGCCCGACCAATCCAAGGGGCCGGTGCGCGGCGCACTCGACGCAAACGATGCGCCCTCGCCGATTTTGAGTTCGCCATAGACGATCAGCTCGCTGCGGTCTGGATCAAATCCCGTGCCCTGTGCATCCCCGCGGGCAAAGCGGACCTCCGCACCAGCGTCAATGGTCAGCGTTGCGTCTGGTGTCACGACCACATCCCTATCCAAATCCACCCGCCCCGTCCACGTCGCGTCGCCGACAATGTGCCCGGGGCGTTGCTGCCGCACCACATCGACGACCATCGCTGTGCCTTGCGGGCGGATGTTGTCGATGGCCACGCCCAGCGGCAAGTTCCGCGCAAAGCCCGTGTGGCCGCTAAAGGCCGGATTCGTGTCCCAAGCGAAGCGGCGGAAGCGCACGCCGTCAAAAGGGTCGGTCGCGTCGCCTTTGTTGCCATTGTGAGCCGAAGAATACGCTGTGTCCCGCGCCCAAAAGTCGAGATGGTCCCGTCCTTCCACTACATCGGGGTCGCCGTTGGGGGCAAAAAGCCCATCAGCGCAAACCAAATCGACCTGTTTGTGGCGTTCTTCGTCGTTGTCGGCCTGCTCATCTACGTGCCAGATGAGCAAGCCGTCTTGCGGGATATTGCGGTTGTAGTACGAGCCGTCAGCGCGCCGGTGTTCCAGCAGGAAGTACTCGTCTTGGGTCAGGGGAATTTTGTACGCCTTGCGGTCGCTGAAGATCTCCCCGATCTCCAGCCCTGCGACGCTCCCTTCTACCTCCACCACCTCGATCCAACCGAGGGTGGCTAGCGACCACGCCGAAAAGGCATTGGGGCCATCTTCTA
>VXZF01000279.1 GCA_009845645.1 Gemmatimonadota bacterium
CCTCCGTCGAGGCGAAAGTCGCCGCCGGGCAGGTGTATGGCTTCTGCGTCGCCTAGGTCGAGGGAGCGCATTAGGTGTGGACGAGGACCTCGACGCCCTCGGTGGCAAATTGGCAGCGCATCTCGCGCAGGCCCGCTTGGGCCATGCTTGTGCGCAGCTTGGCGTGGTGTTCAGCCGGGCAATAGAACATGAGGAAACCACCGCCGCCAGCCCCTAGCAGCTTGCCGCCGAGGGCACCGGCGTCGCGGCCGGCCGCGTACCAGTGGTCGATATCCGCATTGGATATCTGCTGTGCCCGCTGCTTTTTGGCCAGCCAGTGTTCGTGGAGCAATTCGCCGAAGCGGTCGAGTGCATCCCGTTCGAGCGCCTCCTTGATCTGGTAGCCGATCTGCTTGGTCTGATGCAGGCTGTCTAAGACCCGGTCGTCGCCTTGTTGGGTGTCTTGATTTTGCTGGGAGAGGATGTCCGAGCTCTCGCGCCGGATGCCGGTGAAAAAGACCAGCATGTTAGCGGCTAGGACTTCGGCAGTGGGTGGGGAGATTGCTAGTGGCGTGACTGCGACGTGTCCGCTGGTATCGATGTCGAGGCAGGTTAGGCCGCCGAAGGTGCCCAAGTAGTGGTCGTGTTTGCCCGCTGGCTGAGCGGCCCGCACCGTTTCAATATGGTGGGCTTCCTCCGCCAACTCTTGGGGAGAGGACTGTTCGTGCTTATAGGCGTGGAGCGCGGCCAGCAATGCTACGGTGAACGTACCCGACGACCCCAGACCCGTACGTCCCGGCACGTCGGACATCGCGCTGATTTCGATTCCGCCTTCAATCCCGGCGTAGATCAGGGCTTCGCGCAGCAGGGGGTGTTGGATCTGGTCGGGTGCCTCGACCTTTTCGGTCTGAGAGTACTTGACGCGGATGAAGTCTTCCACCTTGAGGTCGTTGAGTTGGATATAGACGTATTTGTCGATGCCAGCACTGAGCACAAAGCCTCCGTAGTGGGCGTAATAGGAGGCTAGGTCGGTGCCGCCGCCGCCGAGCGGAATGCGCAGAGGCGCTCTGGTGATGATCAAACTAGCCTCGTTTCAAGGAAGGGCAAAAGCGCCCGAGTCCACGCACTGACAAGCGTGGCGGTAGCGCTCCGGCGTATCGGTCGAAAGGAGCTGACCGCGCAGGGGATGCCCGAGGAGGGGACGGCCGGCGGCGAGCAAGTCGGCGAAGACTTCGCTGAAGTCGCAGGGGGTGTTGGGTGGGATGCGGTCGAGGATTTCGGGTTGTAGGGCGTAGATCCCGGCGTTGACCCAATAGTTGTCGAATACTTGATCGGGCCGCGGTTTTTCGATGAAGCGGGTGATGCGATTGCGTGCGTCGAGGCCGACGATGCCCCGCGTGGTTGGATCGTCCATCCACAAGAGTCCGATGCTGGCGATTTTGCCCTCGCGTTGGTGGGTTTGCCACAAGTCGCCTAAGTCGAAGTTGGTCAAGTTGTCTCCGTAGTACACTAGAAAAGGGCCGTCGAAGCAGTCGGCAACTTGCCGCACAGCGCCAGCGGTGCCTAGTAGCTCGTCCTCCAGCGAATAGGTAATCGACACGCCCCAAGCTCGGCCATCGCCGAAATAGTCGGTGATGACTTGGGGCAAGTGGTGGAGGTTGATGACGAGGTCGTCGAATCCGTGCCGCGCCAGCAGACGTACGACGTGTTCGAGCAGGGGTTTGCCGGCAAAGGGGACCATTGCCTTAGGGATCTCGTCGGTGAGCGGGCGCAAGCGCGTGCCACGCCCGGCGGCTAGGATCATCGCCTTCACGCGCTTGCTCGGCGGAGGACGTTGGCGGCGCGCATATTCGCTTGGGCTGCGGCGTAGAAGTCCGCGAGGTTGGGCTGCCGTTTGATCCACTCGATGTATTCGCCAATAGTCTGTTCAAGCGGAACCTCGGGCTGCCAGCCGAGGGCTTGCAGGGCCGCGCCGGAAGAGACGGTGTGGCGGGTGTCGCCAAAGCGGTATTCGCCGCTGACAAGCGGCTTGATGGACCGCCCGGCGATGCGCGTTACTAGCTGGGCGTATTCGAGGACGGTGGTGCCGCGCTGTCCGGCGACATTGAAGGGGCGGAAATTGGCTCGCTCGTCTTCGAGACAAAGGACATTGGCGCGGGCCACATCGCCGACATGGACGTAGTCGCGCAGCGATTGGCCGTCCTCGTAGCAGACGGGGGGCTGGCCGTGCAGGACGCGGAGGGCAAAAATGCGGCCAATGCCCGAATAGGCATTAAAAAAGGAATTGCGCGGTCCTTGGACGATGGAGTAGCGCATGTTGACCGTGGGAATGTCGTATTTGCGGCCGAGGCTGAAAGAAGTCAGTTCGGCTGCGTATTTGGAGATGCCATAGGGGGTGTGGGGGTTGACAGTGTCTTCGGTGATCGGCAGGTGTTCGAGTTCAGCGGCGCAGTGAGGGCAGCGGACTTCCCACTCGGCTCTGGCTAGCTGCGCGTCGGGGCGGGCGTCGGGATAGACGATGCCGTGCTCGCCGCAGCGGTACTTGCCCTCGCCATAGACGGCTTGCGACGAGGCCAAGACGACTTTTCGCACGGGTAGCTTCTCGGCGACGATCAGCTCGTAGAGCAGGGTGGCACCGACGGTGTTGACGTGGTGGAAGGTGGAAAAGTCGGGCATGTAATCTTGGTAGGCCGCTAGGTGAATGACGCCGTCGATGCCGTCGAGCGCGGCCAGCCAGTCGGCGCGTTGACGCACGTCGCCGCGCAGCTTTTCCACGTCTGCGGGCAGATAGTCGGGCCAACCTTCGGGGTGGACTCGCTCCTGGAGGGAGTCGAGGATGCGGACGCGATAGCCCGCGGCGACGAGGCAATCTACGGTGTGCGAGCCGATAAAGCCGGCACCGCCTGTGACTAGAATGTGGCGCATG
>VXZF01000309.1:0-959 GCA_009845645.1 Gemmatimonadota bacterium
CTCCCAGGTGGCCATCACATCGCCCCAATCGAAAAAACCCTTCCAGCGATAGCGCTCGATGTGCCCTTCCATCCAATCGACAAAGCCCGTCAACATGCGGTCGGAGCGCGGAAACTCCGCCCCAGTCGCCAACCCGCCGATCGCCCCGCTCTGCACCACCCAATCCGGATCAACGCTCACCTGTGGTGGGTGCAAAAGACCCTGCAACCGCTCGCCGCTAGCGGACTCCGCGCGAAAAAAATCGACGAAAAACTCACTGCTCTTTGCCGTACCCGTACCGTCGGCATAGACCCCTTCGCCCTCGTGCCAAGCCACTTCCTCGGCGTAGCGTTTGCAGCTAAGCCGCCGGCCCTCTGGGTCGCGCCAAAAAAAGACGTCGATGCCTTGCGCACCCACGCCGAGGGCCTTGGGATATTCCTCGGCCATGTAGCGCAGCGCGACCCCAACGCCGACGCGGCCGTTCTCAGCGCAAATCCAGCCAGCGGCGCGTTCGCCCTCGGCCCGCGCGGCTCGCTCAACGCCCTCGTACTCCTCCCAATAGAAGTGATTGTCCAGCCGCTGCGAGAGCAGTGCGTAGCGCTCGGGGACCCAAGGCCCCTCCATGACTCGCCCCGCCCCGACGCGCCAAGTTCCGCTGCCTTCGGGCAAGATTGGGACGCGCAAGCCCAACTCCTCCACCTCGGTCTCGCGCGGATTGCAGGTGACGATCACCGTGTGCACCACCCGCACGTGCGCCTTACCGGCATAGGCGTAGATCCGCGTCGCAAAGCGCAGCGGACGATAGCCAGCGTAGTGGTGCATGGGCGCGATTGACTCGTAGGCCCCTCGGCAGCAAATCACCGCCCGCAAGGGACCGGCCTCTTCGATCTCAACGGCGTATTCCTCGCGCGGCTGGGGCGGCGGGCGCGGGGGGGGCGGGGCGGGGCTGCGGCGGGGCGTGCGGGCGCAGGAGGCGGGGG
>VXZF01000309.1:969-2905 GCA_009845645.1 Gemmatimonadota bacterium
CCCTCTGACGCCAGACACGTGCCCCCCATTCCGTAAATCCGCCGCTGAGTTCCTCCGGCAAAATCCGACTCGGAGATCTTGGCCCAAGCGTCTCCACCGCCCCGAGGTGCAACTTCCACCTCGGAGACAAACGACCCTTCGGCTCGCTCCCCTAGCTCTACCCCATCAAAAAGCGCGAATGCCTTTTTGCCAATGCCAAATCGCAGGGGTCCAGTACACACCTCAAAGCGATCTTCCCGCTCGGCGATTTCCACGCCTTGGACGCCTGCCGCAGCTTTTTGGTCCGTGCATCGCAAGGTGTACACGGCCTCTTGCCCCGCTTCCACATCGGCCTGAAAATCCACCAAGACCCACTTTGCGCTGCCGTCCGGCCAGCGACCCAAGACCCGTAGCTGTACCGGGATATCCCGGCCCTGTGTGTCCTGTAAAGACAAATTTTCCACGTCTGCCACAGCACCTTGAGGCAGAGGGATGCCCCTAGTCAGGGGGAACCTTCGGCGGGAAATGCCCTCGGTCTCTTTTACTTTTAAGGCAATGCCTTCGTCGGGTATGCTCACGTGACTTCTCCTTGGTCTCGTCTGTGCGGCGAAGGAAAATAAGCAAGCGGCCAACGCCCGACCAACCCGCATTGACCCACCTCCACGCCCCTCCTATCTTCTCGCTGCCCAAGCCAAAGGAATCGCTTCGTGAAACCAGACCAAGACCTGAACGCCCAAAAGCTTCTTCCAGCAATCCAGCGCTTTTTAACCCTTACCGGCACCAAGATCCTCGATCTCGACAACACTTGGGACCCGGATCGCGGCACCCCAGTCTTCACCCAGCAGGGGCGCTACACCACTCGAGGCTGGACCGAGTGGACCCAAGGCTTCCAATACGGCTGCGCCATACTTCAGTACGACATGACCGACGACGCGCGCTTCCTCGCGCTCGGCCGCGACCGCACCATTTCGCACATGGCACCGCACGTCTCGCACGTCGGCGTCCACGATCACGGCTTCAACAACCTCTCCACCTATGGCAACTTGCGCCGCCTGATGCTCGAAGGCCGTATTCCGCACAACCAGCGCGAGCTGGATTTCTACGAGTTGGCCATCAAGCTGTCGGGTGCCATACAAGCCGCGCGCTGGACCGAGACCGCGTACGGCACGGGCTTCATCCACTCCTTCAATGGCCCGCATTCGCTCTTTTCCGACACCATGCGCTCGCTGCGCATTTTGGGAACGGCGCACCAGCTAGGCCACGCGCTAATGGGCGAAGGCGACAAGCGCATCAGCCTACTCGGCCGCTTAATCGAACACGCCCAGACCAACGCCCGTTTCAACGTCTATTACGGCGAGGGCCGCGACGCGTTTGACACACCCGGCCGCGTAGTCCACGAATCCATCTTCAACACCCGCGACGGCCAGTACCGCTGCCCCAGCACCCAGCAGGGCTACACTCCGTTTTCGACTTGGACTCGCGGTCTGTCGTGGGTGCTTACGGGCTACGCCGAGCAGCTAGAGTATTTCGCCACACTCAGCGAGGCCGATGTCGAGCCGTTCGGCACCAAAGCCGGCCTCGTGCAAACCATGGAAAAAGCCGCCCTAGCCTCCGCTGAATTCCACATCGCCAACAGCTTTGCCGACGGCGTGCCGTTTTGGGACACTGGCGCGCCCGGGGTCGCCTCCTTTGGCGCGATAACCGACCAGCCCTCCGACCCGTACAACGACGTCGAGCCGCTCGACAGTTCGGCCGCGGCTATCTGCGGCCAAGGGTACTTACGCTTGGGTAACTACTATTTATCCAAGGGAGACGAAGCGAAAGGAACGCGCTATCGCGCCGCGGCCTTCACCATTGCCCGCGCCCTGTTAGAGGAGCCTTATCTCGCCGTCGACCCCCGCCACCAAGGCATCACCCTCCACGCAATCTACCACCGCCCCAACGGCTGGGACTACGT
>VXZF01000006.1:0-1969 GCA_009845645.1 Gemmatimonadota bacterium
TACGGTGTGCGAGCCGATAAAGCCGGCACCGCCTGTGACTAGAATGTGGCGCATGGGTTAGCTCTAAGATAAATAGGGGGCGAAATCCCAGCCAAGGGCGTCGCGGTTGACAGAAAATCGCTGTTGTGTGGATTTTCAGAGGTGCAGTGAAATTGAACGGACGAAACAGAGAATGCGCTATGCGCCTAAAATAGTCCTCGCATTGGCCAGCTTGGCCATTGGGATCGCGCTGTGCGAACTGGCGTTGAGCTTCTTGCACCCGCAGCTCTTCCGCCGGCCTCCCGTCTGGCACTACGACCGCGAATTGGGTTGGAGCCATATCCCAGACCGCGCTGGCCGCTTGGTCACTCCGGAATTCGACGTGGAAATGCGGATCAACAGCATCGGGTTACGCGACCGCGAGTTCGCGGATGCAAAGGCCGCAGGTGTCCGCCGCGTGGCTCTATTTGGCGACTCGTTTGTCGAAGGATGGGGCGTCCCCATAGAATCCGCGGTCAGCCGCCAACTCGAAGCCTGTCTCCGGCAAAAGGGAGCTGCGGTGGAGGTAGCTAACTTTGGGGTGGCTGGCTACGGCACCGACCAAGCCTTGTTGTTTTTCGAACAACAAGGATCTCGATTTAAGGCCGATGAGGTGGTGCTCTTTTTTTACGGCAACGACCTGTGGAACAATGCTTCGCGCCGGGGCATTGGCGCCGAGCGGGGCTTCAAGCCCTACTTCCGGGTGCGGAGCAACGGGCAACTCGCGCTCGCGGGCGTCCCGGTAAAGGAGTCGAGTTTTTGGCGACAGCCTGCAGATGCGTTGCCCCTCGCAGCGCGATTGGAACGCTACTTTTCGCAGCACTGGCACTTGTACCGGCTGGTGCAAAAGGCGTGGCAGCCGGAGGTGCCGCGCGGGCAGCAGCAGGATTTTTACGCGGGCCTGTACGGCGCGGATGCGCGCTTTGCTCCGGCTTGGGAACTGACGGGTCGCATCCTCGCGGCCTTTAAGCACAGCGTTGAGCGACACGGTGCACGCCTGACCGTTGTATACGTGCCGTCGATCGTCCAGGTGGAAGAGGACAACTGGCGCGCCAAGCGCGAGCTGTACGGACTGATCGGCGAGTTTGACCTGAGCAAGCCCAATGCCAAGCTAGCTGGTTTTGCCGAGGAGTACGGATTCGCGTTGATCGACTTGTTCGATGAGTTCAGGGAAAAGGCCCAAACCCAAACCCTGTATTGGCGCGATAGCCACTGGAACGCGGCTGGCCACGCCTTGGCAGCCGAGCAGCTCTGCACGCATCTGAGGAAGCCCTAACCCGTGGAGTGGCGCAAGGACTTAGGTGCTATGGGGCTGCTCGGGGCGGCGGTTGCCATTTTCTTCTGGCCGGCCGCTGCGTTGGAAGGGGCGTTTTTCGTCCAGGACGTGATGGTGCAAAATCACCCGTTCCGCGACTTCTTCGCCCGCGCTCTCCACGAGGGCCAGTTACCTCTGTGGAATGCGGCCATTAACTGCGGCTTCCCCCTGTTTGCCGAAGGCCAAGCTGGGCCGCTGTATCCACCCAATGTGATTTTGGCGTTGCTCCTGCCCACTTGGGCTGCGCTCAACTGGAACATTGTCTTGCATCTGTGGTTGGCGGGCGCGGGCATGTACGCGCTGGTGCGCGCTTTTGGTGCGGTGCGGCCGGCTGCGCTGTGCGCCGGGCTTTGCTATGCCCTGAGCGGGTACATGGTCGTGCGGGCCATGTCGCCCAATTTTATCGCTGTGTGCGCTTGGTTGCCGCTGCTGTTTTGGCTCGTCGATCGCATCCTGAATCGAGGGCACTTTTTTTACGTACTGCTCTTCGCGTTGGTGATTGGCTTGCAACTGCTGGCTGGCCATCCCCAAGCCGCTTTGTACGGGGCCGTTGCGGTCGCGGGCTACTGGCTCTATCGGAGTTGGATGCAAGGCGCGAGATGGTTCGCTTGGTTGGCGTTGGCTGGGGCATTCGCG
>VXZF01000006.1:1979-2901 GCA_009845645.1 Gemmatimonadota bacterium
CACTTGTGCTGGGTGCGGGCCTAGCCGCGGTCCAGCTAGTACCTACCGCCGAATTAGTGCAGCTATCCAATCGCGGGGCTGGCTTGTCGTGGGCCAGTTTTGTGGCGATGTCGCTGCCGCCCGAGCGGCTGGCTACCTTGTTGTGGCCCAACTTCTTCGGCAATTCGGCGCATGGCACATACGGGAGCCGAGAGATAGGGTTCTTCATTCAACTCTGCGCCTACGTCGGCGTGGTACCCCTGTTTTTGGCTTGGGCGACCCTGCGCGAGCGGCGGGACGGTCAGGTCGGTTTTTTTGCCGTGCTTGCCCTTGCTGGGTTGGTGCTCGCGCTGGGCAAATACACGGCCATCTTCTCTTTCTTCCATCAGATCCCGGGCTTTAGCCTGTTCCGCATCCCGACGCGCTTTTTGTTGTGGTTTGCCGTGGGGGCATCCGTGCTCTGCGGTCTCGGCCTCGACCAAGTGTTGCGCCGCGAGCGGCTTCGGCCCGCGAATGGTTGGCTGTTGGCCGCGGTCCTCGGCGTGGCTAGTGCGGGACTGCTATGGGCTAGCGGGGTCGCGCTCTTTGGGGACGGTTCAGAACCAACGCGCTACATCCACTATTTGCGCGGCGACGGTCTGCGGCTCGTGGGGGCGTTGATAATTGGCGCGTGGCTGCTTGGCCGACGAGCGCGGCGAGCCGCAGCGTGGGCTGCGCCTGTGGTCATTTTTGCCGAGCTATACAGCTTTGGCGCGGATTTTAACGGCACTATAGAACCGGCTGCGTACACCGAGACCCCAACGACGGCCCGCGCAATTTTGGCCGAGCACACGGCCGCTGCGCCGCCGCGAATTATCAGCTTGGTCAACGAGCGGAACTCGCCGGTTGACTGGCACGGGGGATGGGCCTACGACTTGGAGTCCTATCGGCGTTATAACGAGAC
>VXZF01000531.1 GCA_009845645.1 Gemmatimonadota bacterium
GCACCACCAATCAAGCCCCCGTCGATGTTGTCTTGAGCAAAAAGCTCGGCTGTGTTTTCGTGTTTTACGCTGCCGCCGTACTGTACGCGAACCTCGTCGTCGGCAGCTTTTCCCAGGTGCCCAGCGAGGAAGTGGCGCATCATTGCATGCACCTCTTCGGCTTGTGCAGCCGTCGCCGTCACGCCGGTGCCAATCGCCCAAACCGGCTCGTACGCCCACACTACCGCACTAGCTGCATCCGCCTCAATCTCCGCTATAGCACCACTTACTTGGCCGAGGACGACCTCTTCAATTCGGCCAGCTTCGCGCTCTTGCAGGGTCTCGCCAACGCAGACGATTGGACACAGGCCGGCTTGGAGGGCGCAGGCTAGCTTGCGGTTGACCAGCGCGTCGTCCTCGCCGCAAAACTGTCTTCGCTCGGAGTGCCCTAACAACACGTAAGAGCAACCAGCCGCCAAGAGCATGTCGGAGGATATTTCTCCGGTGAAAGCTCCCTGCTGCTCCCAGTGCATGTTCTGGGCCCCCAGCCCAATGGCACTGTCGGCAAGGGCCGCACGCACGGTTTCTAAGCAGGTGAATGGCGGGCAAACGACGACTTCTACGTCGAGCCCCGCGACGAGCGGCTTGATCTCTTCGACTAGTTCGACGGCCTCAGCAGCGGTCTTGTGCATCTTCCAGTTGCCAGCGACAATGGGTCGGCGCATCTCAGTTTTCCTCGTCGTCCAAGGCCGCTACCCCGGGCAAGGCCCGCCCGCTCATGCACTCCAGCGAAGCCCCACCCCCAGTGGAAATATGAGTCATCGCTTGGGCCAATCCGGCTTGGGCTACAGCCGCGGCCGTGTCCCCACCACCAATAATGCTCAACGCACCCTCGCAGGTGGCGGCAGCTAGGGCTTGGGCGATCTGTTGAGTTCCCTGGGCAAAGGGTGCCATCTCGCACACTCCGAGGGGACCGTTCCACACTATGGTGCCCCCGCGGGCGATCTGGTCGGCGTAGCACTGCCGGGTCTGGGGACCGATATCCATGCCCTGCCAACCGCGAGGGATGGCGTCGCGGGCGACTACTTGCGCTTGGGCATCGGCGGCAAAGCGGTCGGCGACCACGCAATCCACGGGAAGCTGGAGGTCCAATCCCCCCGTTTCGACTCGGGTCAATAGCTGCTGGGCCGTATCTAGGCGGTCCTCTTCGAGCAGCGAATCCCCGATCTCTAGCCCCATGGCCTTGAAAAAGGTATAGGCCATGCCGCCGCCGATGAGCAGGGCATCCACCCGGTCGAGCAAGTGCTCAATCAGCTCGATCTTGCCCGAGATCTTAGCCCCGCCCAAAACGGCAATAAATGGCCGCTGCGGACGGCGCAGGGCCTCGTCGAGATAGGAAATTTCTTGCTCCATCAACAGGCCGCTGGCCCCCGCGCCCATACAGCGCGGCACTCCCTCAGTCGAGGCGTGCGCCCGGTGCGCCGCCCCAAAGGCGTCGTTGACGTACGCATCGCCCAGCCCGGCCAACTGCTGGGCAAAAGTCTGTTCGTTTTGCTCTTCTTCCGGGTGGAAGCGCACATTCTCCAAAAGCAGGACTTGCCCTGGCTGCAAGACAGCGGCTTGGGCTGCGACCTCGGCACCAACGCAGTCTGGAGCCATGCCCACCGCGCGTCCCAACAACTGGCTCAGGCGCTCGGCTACCGGAGCCAGCGACAGCGCCGGTACTCGCTGACCCTGGGGGCGACCCAAGTGAGAGATCAGAATTACGGACGCACCCTGCGACAACAAGTGCTCAATCGTTGGCAGGGCTGCGCGAATCCGCGTGTCGTCAATGATCCGGCCAGCCTCGTCGAGCGGCACGTTGAAATCCACTCGCACGAGGATCCGCTTGCCAGCCACATCGAGGTTCCTGATGGTGCGCTTAGCCATACTATCAACCGAAGAATACCGTCGCTAGGTCGTATAGCTCTTGGTCAACTACCTTGAGCTGATTGACTGCATCGGCGAGTGGGATTGCTACGATTTCATTGCCTTGCAGACTCACCATCTTGCCGAAATCGCCTGCGTGCACCAAGTCGATGGCGGCAATGCCAAAGCGCGTCCCCAAGACGCGGTCGAAGGCCGTGGGTGTCCCCCCGCGCTGCAAGTGCCCCAGCACCGTAACCCGCGTCTCGTAGCTCGTTGCCTCCTCGACCGCGTTGGCGACGAGTTGGCCGATGCCGCCCAGCTTGACGTGGCCGAACTCGTCGAGTCCTCCCTCGGAGACCACGTATTCGTTCTCCTTGCCTTCCGCTGAGATCTGTGCCCCCTCGGCCACGACCACGATCGAAAAGTCCTTGCCGCGCTCGTGTCGTTTGCGGATGGTGCTGACGATTTCCCGAATGGTGTACTTCTGCTCGGGAATGAGGATCATATCCGCGCCACCGGCCAAGCCAGCGTAGAGGGCAATCCAACCGCTGTGTCGCCCCATGACCTCAATGACCATCACTCGGTTGTGGGATTCAGCCGTGGTGTGAATTCGGTCGATGGCTTCGGTGACGATATTGACTGCGGTGTCAAAACCAAACGTGTAGTCCGTGCCATTCAGATCGTTGTCGATGGTCTTGGGCACGCCTATGACTGGCACGCCCATACCCGCCAGTTTGTTGGCAACCCCGAGTGTGTCCTCGCCACCGATGGCCACGAGCGCATCTAATTTCATCCGTCGCATGTTATCGACGACGATTTCACCGCCATCTTCCTCTTTGAACGGGTTGGTGCGCGACGTGCCGAGGATGGTGCCGCCCTTGGGCAAAATACCGGAAATTTCCTCCGGGCCCAAAGGCTCCCAGTCGCACTCCATCATTCCTTTCCATCCCTTGAGAATGCCGCGAAAGCGATATCGGTACGCAGTAATGCCCTTGCGCACCACAGCGCGAATG
>VXZF01000685.1:0-9773 GCA_009845645.1 Gemmatimonadota bacterium
CGCCTTCGGCAGCGAGGCGATTCAAGTGCGGCGTCTGGACGACTGGATGGCCGTAGGCACTGGTCAGAGCGGCGATGAGCTGATCGGACATTACGAAGAGGATATTGGGACGGTCGGACATGGTTTGAGCTTTCGGTGAAAGGGTTTTTATAGGGATTCCTTTACGTAGGCGACCGAGCGTTCAAACTGCTCCAGCTCATAAGCAACCCGCACGTCCGCACTCTCCCCACGCTCATGCGGCGTCTGCCAATCGTCGGGATCGTCGGCCGCCCGATGCAGGGTGCGGATGGCATTTATGGTCTCGTAGATAGGTCGCTCGGGAAAGGTCGCCCACCAGTCCACTTCCAACAGGCGAATGTGACGGGCGGCGCTCGCGCCGAGTTCAATACAGCCTTGAATATGCGGCATCTCGCGGTCGAATAGCGCAATGATCTCCGGCCAATCGACGACCCCGTCGCCAATGGCGCAGCGCTTGAGTCGATAGCCCGAAGGCGTGGGGTGGACCGTGTAATCCTTGATGTGGACGTGTTTGATGATCGGCAAAATCCGCTCGGCAAAGGCCAAGGGATGCTCGCCGACGGCAAAGGCATTGCCTACGTCCATGGTGACGCCGAGTTGCGGACTGCCGACCTTTTCACACAGCGACAGCAATTCCCACGAACTCAAATCCTGATGGTTTTCAATACCCACTGGGATGCCGTATTCCTCGGCGAGCGGCATGACTTCCTTGAAGGGCTGCACCAAGGCTTCAATGTAGTCCCGCATCCCCTCGACACCATACTTGGTGCGGTTGCCTTCGAGGAGGCGGCTGACGGTCGTGCGCACGGCGCGGGCACCAGTCTGGTGCGCCGTCTCAATGGCTTGGCGCAGCGGCGCAATGTCTTCGGCGTAGTTGTCGCCGCCCGTGTCCAAGAACAGGTCGAGACCGGCGCGCGTCTCGGCAAAAACCGCCCGCTCCTCGGGCGAGCAGTCGCCCAGCCATTGGGACGCGAATTCGACGCTGTGGAGGCCGTTATCGCGGGCTAGGCGCGTCAGGCCCTTGGGGGTGTGGGGGTCAATGGCGCGGTTAGCTTCTTTGTGAGCGCCAGTAAAGCTCCAGGCGCAAAGTCCGATATTCACAGCATTCCTCTTTTGATTGAGTGCAGCTTACCGCTTCGCCTGCAAGTAGGACACCAATTCGTCGTCTTTCACGTCATCACTCGATCCATCGCGCATGTCCTTCACCTGCCAGACGCCCTTCGCCAATTCGTCCGGGCCGCCAATCAGGGCGATGGGAAAGCCCTTGCGGTCGGCGTATTTGAGCTGTCGGCCCATGCCCTTGGCCTCTGGATACAATTCGGTGCGGAGGCCGGCTTGCCGCAAGCGACGCGCGAGGGCGATGTAGGACGGTAGGGCTTCGGCGGAGAACTGGACGATGAAGATGTCGGCAGGAGTAGCGGCGTCCTGCAAAAGCCCCAGCTCTTCCATAGCGGCCATCAGCCGGTCTAAACCCAAAGAGGCTCCGACGCCGGGCAGGTGCTGCTTGGTGTAGAGACCGGCCAAATCGTCGTAGCGCCCGCCGCTACAGACCGAGCCGATTGCTGGCAGGTCGCCGAGCAAGGTCTCATAGACAGTGCCAGTGTAGTAATCGAGACCACGAGCAATGGACAGGTCAATCACCAAGCGATCTTGGGGAAAACCAGCACCCGCAAAGGCGTCCACGAGCTGGCGTAGGTTGGCAATCCCCTCGGCGACGCGGTCGTTGTCGCCGCAGGAACGCTCGATCTGATCGAGAATCTCGGCATTCGTACCCGTAATCTGCACTATCGAAAGAATGTGATCGGCCAGATCGCTGAGAACCGAAGCCGTCGCAGCCATTTCGGCGGAGACCTTTTCCGCACCGATTTTTTGCAGCTTGTCGAGAGCGCGGAGGACGGCTGCCGACGCCTCGGCCAAGCCGAGCGATTCAAGCAGGCCATTGAGGACTAAGCGATTGTTGACGTGGATGGCAAAACGCTCAAAGCCCAAAGCCGCGAGCAGATCGTGGATAACGAGCACCGTTTCAATATCCGCGGCATTGGCGTCGGTGCCGATGGTATCAAAGTCGCACTGATAGAACTCGCGATAGCGCCCGTGCTGAGTGTTCTCGCCGCGCCAGACCGGACCGATGTGGTAGCGCTTGAAGGGGGTGCCGAGTTGGCCGATGTGCTGGGCAGCAAAGCGGGCAAAAGGCACAGTCAAGTCAAAGCGCAGAGCCACGTCGCGGCCCCCGTGATCCGCAAAGCGATACATCTGCTTGTCGCTCTCGTCGCCGCCTTTGCCAGTGAGTATCTCGCTGTATTCAAGCGCGGGCGTGTCGATGGGGGCGAAGCCATAGGAGCGGAAAACCGCGCGGGCCTTGTCGATCAATTCCTCGCGCGGCATGGCCAAGGCCGGCGGAAAGTCGCGGAAGCCCTTGAGGGTCCGCGGCGGGATCAAGTCTCTTCTGTTGGACATAGGTTTACCAGTTGGTGAACGAGCCGTCTTCGCGGCGCAGGATCGGACCGCCGAGCCATTTGAACTCGTAGTGCTCGGCCGCTTCATCGTTGAATTCTATTCCCAAACCGGGAAGCTCCGGCGGTAAGATGCACCCAGACTCATAGGGCAGTTGCACCGGAAAGACATCCTCCATCACGGAACGACCAATGAGGCCGCCTTCCTGCACGGCGAAATTGTCGCAGGCAATGTCGAGGTGGGCACAGGCTGCGGCCGAGACCGGGCCGAGAGGATTGTGCGGGACGATCTTGATGTAGTGGGTCTCGCACCAGTTGGCCACTTTGCGCGCTTCAGTCAGCCCACCGACGATGCACAGATCAATCCGCGCATAGTCCATCAGTTCCTCCTCAATCATCTGCCGAAACTCCCACTTGGTCGCGTAGTGCTCGCCAACGGCCAGCGGACAGCTAACGTGATGGCGCACCTGGCGATAGCTCTGAGGGTTTTCGCAGCGCAGCGGATCCTCAATGAAGAAGGGATCGTACTCCTCAAGCTGGCGACCGAGACGGATGGTGTCGGGCGGGTCGAGGCGGGTGTGAACGTCAATGCAGATTTCGATTTCCGGCCCGACGGCCTCGCGCGCGGCGGCAAAGTGGGCGATTGAATCGCGGACAGCCGTGCGCGACTCGAGAATCCCGTCGCGATCAAAGACCGACATTCGCAGGTACTTCCAGCCCTCGGCGACCCGTTCCTGAGCCGCGCGGGCCGTGTCTGCGGGCGTCTTGCCGCCAATGCCCGTGTAGCAGAAGACGCGCTCGCGCATCTTGCCGCCCAAGAGCATGTACACGGGCTGCCCCAGCGTCTTGCCCTTGATGTCCCACAGCGCGATGTCAATAGCCGACATGGCAGCCGCGTTGATCCGACCGCCGGGAAAGAAATCGACGCGGAACAGCAGTTGCCAAATGTATTCGGTGTTAAGCGGATCCAGGCCAATGATGTGGCGCTTCATGTGTTCGATAGCGCCAACCCCGGCCTGCTCCTTCCAAGTAATGCCAAACTCGCCCACACCGTACAACCCGTCGTCCGTCTCGACCTTGACGAAGAGGTAATTGCGCGATCCGTGGCAGATGGGAAAGGTTTTGACGTCGGTAATTTTCATAGAGAACCTCCTTTAGTAGCTCCATAATATCAGGCCGCGCCTAGCCCAAAGCAAAGACGGCCTCGCCGACGACAATGGCAACAAGCCCCAAGAACATGCCGACTTTGAGCAAGCGGCCAAGGCGGTCGTCGGCCAGCACAGCGCGTTGGCGATACAATTGCCAGAGGATGTAGCCGACTAGGGCATGGACCGGCAGCAAAGCGAATGAGTAAAACGCGCCGTAGAGGCCCATGAAAAACGGCATCCAGGTAAACCCGACCAGCAGCAAATACACGATGGCCGCCAACACAGCAGCTTGGGTCCGTCCCCAACACAGAGGCAAGGTGCGCTCGCCGCGAATCTGATCCCCAGCCACATCCTCGATGTCCTTGACGATTTCCCGCCCCAAGTGAAAGAGAAAAGCAAAGAGCGCCGGAATCCACGAGCGCCCTATATCACCAGCGGCCAAGGCACCATAGGGAAAGGAGATGGCCCCGACAAAGGAGACGAGTACATTGCCCCATAGCAGGCTATGTTTTAAGGAGATGCTATAGACGGCGAGTAGGGCAACAACGACTAGGGCGATCAACCCGTGCCAAGGACTAAGCCAGAACGCGAGCGCACAGCCGGCTAGGGCGAGGAGCAGACTTTCTATTCGAGCTGCATTCGGGCTGAGGCGGCCGGAAGGCAAAGGGCGCAGCGGGCGGTTGATGCGGTCAACGTCAATGTCCATCAAATCGTTGAAAGCATTGCCAGCACCGTTAATTAACGCGGCAGAAAGAGCGGCGAGCAAAATGGCAGACCAAGCGGGAATTTGATCTGCGGTCAAAACGCCAATGCCAACCGAGAGAGCAGTAATCAGACCGTTTAGCGGTCGGGGCAGAAGGAAAAACGCGCTGAGCTGCGACAAGAGTTTCCGTTTGTGTACGAGTAAAAGTCCATATAAAGCAACGCAAGAAGGTCGCCGCCAAGAGGTGTTTGGCGGCCAACGCGCGCAAATTTGTCTCTTGACAGGTACTAACGCGCAAAGTAAGTTCCCTAACGTTTTGTTTCTCAACAAGTAAGATAGCCATGAACACAGTTAAAGGGGCGTTGTACGCCTCTCTTTTTTTTATTAGCGCGGCCTTGGCCAATCCGCTCTTGGTCGGCGTGTCTTGGCAGACATCAAGCGAACTAACCGCGATTGCCGCGCTAAGTGAGCAAGTGCGCTACGTAGCACGGGGTATAGCTTTTGTCGAGGCCAGCGAAAGCGCGACCGAGGAATTCACCAAGCGGGGGTTTGCTATCCTCTGCCTCGACAGGCCGCGCGCAGGCGACCGCTATTTTGTCGCCGATCATCTCCATTTTCCTCTGCCCCAAGGCATTGAGCTAGTCTTTGATGGAGGGGGCGAATGGGCGCTCTTGCGGGTGGGGCCGACCGCACGCTTGTACGAAGCACCTCATTTCCTCTGGCCGTTGCCCAACAACTACAGCCTAAAAGGATGGCTAGATGCACCGCGCCGTGCGCCCAAGGCCCTGCAAACGGCCTCGCCAGCGGTAGCCGCCCTCATCGAGGAAGTCGCAGCCGAGCGCTTGCAAACCCACGTCGAAGTCCTCGCCCTGAAAGACCCGGCCTTGGGCAGCGTCCCCGGCAACATGCGCAGCCGCTTTACCGTGCATCCAGAGATCCTCGAATCAACCGAGTACATCCGCTCGCAACTGGCCGCAGCCCTCGGCGATAGAGCAGTCAAACTGCATTCCTTTCCCATTGACTCGTGGCGCGTCACCTCCCACACCTCGCGGCGAGGCAACCCAGAACATGCACCGACCGACACCACCGCGTACAACGTCATCGGCACCCTGCCGGGCACCGACCCGGAGGCTGGGTACTACATCGTCTGCGCTCATTACGACGCCACAGGTGTGCGCTCGGAAGGTGGCTGGGATTGGATCCGCGAGCCAGCACCCGGTGCTGACGACAACGCCAGCGGCGTGGCCTTGGTCTTGGAGAGCGCTAGGCTGCTGGCCGGACAACAATTCCCTTGGTCCATCCGCTTTATCGCTTGGTCGGGCGAGGAATTGGGACTGCTGGGCAGCCAAGCATACGCGGATTTGGCGGCCGAGCGCGACGACAACATTCTCGGCGTCCTCAACTTCGACATGATCGGCTTCAACGACCTGCAACAGCGGCTGGAGCTGGTGACGAATCCCGGTTCGCAGTGGCTGGCCAACGAGATGGTAGCCGCGGCTGAGCGCTACGGAATCGGTCTGGCTATTGACGTGCTCGAAGACGCGGGCTCGCGCATCAGCGACCACGCGCCGTTTTGGAGGCAGGGCTACGACGCGATCGTCGGTATTGAAAACCACCTGCCCGCGGACCCGACGACCTATGGAGTGCGCGAGGGGGTCTATCGGGTCAACTCGCAGTACCACACGGTCGTCGATTTGCCCGACAGCCTCAACTGGGAGCTAGTGCGCCGCACCACCCAGCTAGCCGTGGCGACCTTGGCCCAGTACGGGTTAGGGGAAGGCATGCCGAACCTAGCCGTTTTCACTGGTGACCTGCACAGCGTCCGTGACGACGATCTCCGCGTCCGCGTCAGCAACATCGGGCTGGGCGCGGTCGCCAGCAGCTTCTCAGTGCAGGTCTCGCAATGCGCGCTGGACTCCAGCCGGTGCGAGGTCATCCATCGGGAACAGGCCCCAGAGGGATTGACTCCGGGTGCGAGCGCGGACTTGCACATCCCTTGGCAGCGATTCGGCGAGATGGTCTTTCTGATCGAAGTCGATACAGAAGGGCAAATCAGCGAGGTCAGCGAGACTGATAACCGCGTCTTCCAGCGCCTGCGCCTAGTGCCGCAGTCGAAGATCGCGGTCTTTCCCAATCCCTTACGCATTGGCAACGGCAGCGTGCTCCGCTTCAGCGGCGTGCCCCTCAAGTCCTCGGTGCAGGTCTTTGGCCCGGCCGGCGGTCTAGTGTGGGAAGCAATTGAAGACGACGACGCGCAACGCCGCTTGGGGGCCAAGGCCAACGAGGTGCTGTGGCACGGGGTCAACCACACCAATATACCGGTCGGCAACGGCGTCTATATCTATACGATCCACTCCCCCGAAGGCACCCTGCTAATGAGAGACAAAATCGCAGTTGTGCGTTAAACACACACTTTTGGTGTTGAAGAAGAGGAACTTGTGATCCGCGCAATTTTGTGGGACAACGATGGCGTGCTTGTGGATACCGAGGGGCTGTACTTTCAGGCGGGACGGGAGGTTCTGGCAACACAGGGTGTTGAGCTGACGCAGGAGGATTTTGTTGAGCAGTCGTTACAAAAAGGGCAAAGTGTATTCGACCTATTGCCCAATCAAGATGCTGAATTAATTGATCAACTACGCTTGCAGCGCAATGCGCGCTACAGTGCGTTGTTGCGGGAGCGAGTGCGGGTTTTGGATGGGGTGGTGGAGACGCTTAGGACATTATACGGGCGCGTGCTCATGGGGGTAGTGACGGGGTCGCGGAAAGATCACTTTGACATCATTCACGCCCAGACGAATCTGCTCCCGTTTTTCGAGTTTGTGGTCGCGCGGGAAGATTACAAACAAGCAAAGCCCCATCCCGATGCGTATTTGACGGCCATGCGACTGCATGGGTTAGAACCTGAGACCTGTGTTGTAGTGGAAGATTCTGAGCGGGGATGCGCCGCCGCCGCAAAAGCTGGGTTGCGCGTGCTGGTCGTGCCGAATGAATTGTCACAACACGGCGACTTCTCGCCTGCGTACAAAGTGCTAGGATCGGTACGCGAGGTGGTGGACGAAGTGGAGCAGTTGTGCTGAAAGTTATTTTTGACCTAGCCATTAGATTTTCACATGAATGGCTCCAAGGCTCATGACGATTCACGCCGCGTCTTCCACGCCAACGGAAAACTCGTCGGTCTCGCCGAATTTCTCCCGCAAGATTACGAGCCGTTTTACCAAGCTTGGCAGGACCCCGCAACGCAGCGAAACTTCAATACCACGCACGACTGGGTGTCCTATGAGGATTTCCTCGCGATGTTCACCCACCCAGACAGGCCCCCGCAGCGATTCACCGCCACCATCGTTTGCTTGCAGGATCAGGCGACCGTCGGGCGCATCAGCCTAGCACCGGCCCATCTCGAACCGGATCTGGGCATCTGGATCTATGAGCCGTTCAGATTCAAGGGATACGGCACCGAAGCAGTGCGGCTCGCGGTGGATTACATCTTCCGCGAACTCAAACTGGACTATATCATCGCGGGGATTTACGAGTTCAATCGGCCGAGTGTAAATTTATTCACCAAAGTCGGCTTTGCGCGGGAGCCCGAACTCGACGAGACCGAAGAGAGCGTTTTTGGCGAGGGCCAGATCGTGCAACTTGGGTTTCGCCTCAACAAGCAAATCTGAGCAATTGTTGAGGGGTAGAGGTCTATAGCTTCCAATTGATCTTATAGACAAAACCTGAACTGGTAGGATCCTTCATAAATTCAACTACCCCGGTTACAGCATTTAACCAGAAATGCGTTGCGATAACTTCGCCTAAATCGTAGCCGTTGCTTTTGTATCTGTACCCCAAATAACCCCCTGCTACAGTGGCTCCTATGCTGATCCCTAAGCCTCTATTAGGAATGTGCCAAGCACCAAATAAGAGCGAGGAAATGGCGAGGGCTAAGCTGGGATGCAGACGCTCTGTTAGTTCGGTCTGCACAGTACCACGCCAGTACATTTCTTCGCCAGTAGCTGTTAAAACTTGTTTGTACGCTACTGTTGCTGAAAAAAGAAAAAGTGCTCGATAGGGAGAATATCGGTTTCCGAACATGACAATTTCTTGGGCGTCCGACAGGGGCTTCTCTGATGGGCTAAACAAGAAGGACACACCGCCTGCAATTACCATCGGCGCATAGACCCAAGGATTCTTTAAGTAATGCCATTTGAACGGCGACATTGCAAGGCTCGGAATGATCGTCTGCTTAGGCTTGACCTTGTTGGTAGAAGCCGTCCGCGCATGCAGGTTTCGATACGTTGAGTAAATCTCTATCATGCGCATATAATAAAAGCCGTGCCTGGTCAGATTAAAAAAAGACTCATCCCGGGAAAATTGGGGGCTTAGGCCAGCCCCATATCGGAAGAATGTAGTTGGAGTTGAGCGATTAGGATATAAAGTAGCGTCGATATCGTATCTTGATATATGTGATTTAGGATCAAAATGGTCTTTCATCTTGTAGGCCGAAAGGTTCAAAGCGGCATAAGATAAAGCCTTGAACCTTTTATTTTCGTAGAGGGCCGGTATTCCCATATAAGGAATTGGACTATTGACCTCATATACAGCCTGCGTTTCAACAAGGCCACTAAGGGCAACTAGTACCAAGCGTCCATTGCTGCTACTTTCATTGCTAAAAGAACGTTCAGCCGTACTCGCAACCGCTATAAGTGATAGGCTGATGAAAGCTAAGCGATGCATTTATAAGCCCTTATGAGGACTATTACCTTCCGCCGTATCAGCTCCCCAACGGACAATCCACACACCGCTCCTCCGTCCCACAAAATTCCAACTCACACGCCAGCAGCGCGTCCACATGCCGCTTCCAGTCGGTAGGATAGCGCAGCGTCCCTTCCAAGCGGAAACCGCTGACCAAAGAGCGCAGCAGGGCAAAGCGCGTCTCGCGGTCTCCGACTTTGGCGCGCACCCGCTGGCGCACCTCAGCCAAGCCGTCGAGGTACTCAGCAAATTCCCCGGCGAAAATTTCTTCGAGGTCTTGCCGCAAGCGGCTCGATAGCGCCGGGCTGGCGTTGGAGGTAGAGATGCTCAGCCGCAAATGCCCCGGATGCACCAAGGCCATCATGCCAATGTTGGAATAGGCCGGGTTGTCGTAGGAGTTGATCAGGGCCTTGCGCGCCGTGGCGAGTTCGTACACCCGCGCCGTCAGCGCGCTGTCGCGCACGGTGTTCAGCACCAAGAACACGCCTTCGAGGTCGGATTCCTCAAAGCAGCGCGGGTGGTGGATAAGTCGACCAGCCGCAGCCCATTCGACGAGCGCGGGCGTCGCGCTCGGGCTTACCACCGTCAACCGCGCACCCGCGGCCAGCAAGCGACCAGCCTTGTCTTCGGCCTCGCGTCCCCCACCGATGACCAAGCAGGGCTGCTCCATCACGTCGAGCCCCACCTGGAAATAGGGATTGAGCAACTCGCTCA
>VXZF01000685.1:9873-16663 GCA_009845645.1 Gemmatimonadota bacterium
GGCTTGGACGACCTGAACAAAATCGAGGTTGGGAACCATGCCCGCGGCGTGGCGTTGCATGATGGGGATGTTGAACGCGCCGGCCGGATGGCCGCCTTCGTATTCGGGGATGGAGCGGACGTCGATATAGACCGCGCCCGCGTCGCCTTCAAGCAGTTCCTTCGCCTCAGTAGGACTGACGTTTTGATAGCTCACGACACCTCATCTCTATTTGACAATGTCCACTTTGCAGAGTTGGATTATATACAATAAGGTAACGCACTACTTTCGCCACCTACAAGCCCACAAACCCGGAGAAAGACGATTTTGAGCGCATGGCACAGGGTAGGTGTACTATTCTTGGCGGCAACTTTGGGAGCTTGCAGTGTGCAAGTGGGCGGGCAAGACGAAGGAGACGGCGCAGATTCAGCGGCCCAAGCCGACAGCACGGCCGCCGATAGCCTCTCCAAGCCTATAGAAGCAATACCCGTCGAAGTCGCCCTCGCCCACACGGGCGAAATTTCCGCCCATCTGGTGTTCAACTCGACCATCGAAACCGAGGCAGCCGTCGAGATTTATCCCCAAATCAGCGGCCTCGTCAAACACCTCAAAGTCGAGGAGGGCGACCGCGTCGAAGTGGGCGACACCCTCCTCAGCATCGAAGACAAGCAGTTGCGCATCGCCGTTGAGGAAGCTCAAGCCAACTACCAGTATCAGCAAACCGCCTTTAAGCGCACCGAGGCCATGTTTGAGCGCAACCTCATCAGCGACCAAGAGTTTGAGACCAACAAATACAACTTTGAACAAGCTCGCCTCCGGCTAGAGCGCGCCCGCCTAGAGCTGGAATATGCAGAAGTCATCGCGCCGTTTTCCGGCGTGATCACCGAGCGCCACGTGCAAGTCGGCGCTCGGGTGGGGCCGAGCAGCAAGCTCTACGACCTCATCAAGCTCGACGACCTGATCGCCCGCGTATTTGCGCCCGGCCAATACCTCACCACCATCGGCAACGGCCAGCAGGCCCTCATCACTTCGGAGTTTTTGCCCGACAAGCAGTTCCAAGCTTGGGTCAAGCGCATCAGCCCCGTAGTCGATCCGAGGAGCGGCACCTTCAAGGTCACGGTGGGCTTGCGCGACCGCTGGGAGTACTTGCGGCCCGGCCTCTTCGTCAACGTGCGCATCATCACGGACACGCACACCAACGCCGTGTTGATACCCAAACAGGCAATTGTGTACGACGGCGGCGACCGATTCGTGTTCGCCGTCGTGGACACCACGGCCGCGCGGATCAAGTTGCAGCCCGGGTTCGAGGACACCGACTTTATCGAGTCGCTCGCCGGCATCGACTCCGGCACCCCGATCATCGTCGTCGGGCAAAACGGCCTCAAGGACAGCACGCGGGTGCGCATAGTCAACTCAGCCGACGACGGCTCGGCTGAGCTCGCCGAAGACGCGAGCCAAGGCTAGGCTCGTGCAGCAGCCCGTTAGCACATCTCGCTTTGCCATTGCAACCCGGCGGCCAGTCGCCATTCTCATGGTGGTGCTGGCCGTCTGCGTTTTCGGCTGGGTCTCCTATCAGCGGCTCTCGCTGAACCTAATGCCCGACATTTCCTACCCGACCCTGACGGTGCGCACCGAATATCCGGGCACGGCACCGGAGGAAGTCGAGACCCTGCTCTCCCGCCCTTTGGAGCAGGAACTGGGCATTGTGCCTCACCTCGTCAACATCAGCTCCATCTCCAAGGCCGGGCAGTCGGACATCATCCTCGAATTTGAGTGGGACACCGATATGAACGCGATGTCCCAAGAGATCCGCGAGAAGGCCGACCGCGTCTGGTTGCCCCAAGACGCCGAGAAACCCCTCCTGCTGCGCTACGACCCCTCGCTAGACCCGATCATCCGCATCGGCCTACACGGCCCGCAAGACCTCTACGCGCTGCGCTACCTCGCCGAGCACGATATCAAGCGCGAGTTGGAGGCACTGGTCGGGGTAGCAGCGGTCAAGATCAAGGGCGGCTTGGAAGAAGAAATCCACGTCGCGCTCAACGAGCGCCAAATCGCGGTGATGGGCTTGGACATCAACCAGATAAACAACCGCCTAGCGCAAAACAACGTCAATTTGCCCGGCGGCAACTTGCGCGAGGGCCAAGTCGAGTACCTAATCCGCACACTCAACGAGTTCGCCACCGTCGATGAGATTGCCGAACTGATCGTGGCGCGGCACGGCAACGCCGATGTTCACCTGCGCGATATTGCCAAGGTAGGCCGCTCGCACAAGGACCGCGAGATCATCACCCGGGTCAACGGCCGCGAGAGCGTCGAAATCGAGATCTATAAGGAAGCCGACGCCAACATCGTCGCCGTCGCCGAAAGGGTTCGCAACGCGCTCTTCGGCTTGCCAGAGCAGCGCGCGTACGTGGAGCAGAAGACCCGCGAAGCCCAAGAAATGGCCAAGCGCAGCGAGGAGCAAAAAAGGAAAGAGCAAGAGGAGGCGCGAAAAAAGCAAGAGGCTGCAAAAGCCGATTCGACAAAGAAAGAAGAAGAGCAACAAAAGGAGCTGCAAGCGAAGAAGCAGGAGGAGGCCCGCAAGGCGATGGAGCATTTGCGGATGACCGACTTCATCAGCCACCGCCTGCCCCCGGGAGCTAAGCTGGAGCTGTTGTCCGACCAGTCGGGTTTTATCAAGAACTCGATCACCGAAGTCCAAATCAATGCGCTCATCGGTGGGACAATGGCCGTGCTAGTGCTCTTGGTGTTCTTGCGCAACGTAGTCCACACGCTGATCGTCGGCCTGACAATCCCAGTGTCGATCATGGCGACCTTCGCGCCAATGTACATGTTCGACGTGTCGCTCAACATCATGTCGCTCGGCGGGTTGGCGCTCGGAATCGGGATGCTGGTCGATAACTCGATCGTGGTGCTGGAGAGCATCTTCCGCTGTCGGGAGGAGGGCGACGATCTGGTCCAAGCCACCGTCCGCGGCACCAGCGAGGTCGGCACCGCGGTGTTGGCCTCGACGCTGACGACGATCACGGTGTTTTTTCCCATCGTCTTCGTCGAGGGCGTAGCCGGGCAGATCTTCGGCGATATGGCGCTGACGGTCGTGTTCTCGCTGTTGGCCTCGTTGGGGGTGGCGCTGTTTTTCATTCCCATGCTGGCCTCGCGCCAAATCGACCGCCAAGGCGGACTGGCCGAGCAGATCGGTCGCAGCGACTTTCTGCGCTTACAGGCACTGAGCCGGGCCCGCACGGTATTAAGTGAGCCAGGGAGCCGATGGCGCAAAGCGGCACAGGTGGCCCTTTCGCTGCCCCACTTAATCGGCGAGGTCCTGTTGCGGGTGGGACTGGCCGCGGCAACCCTCGTGGCGGCGGTGCTCAAAGGGGCCTTTCTGCTCGTCGCCGAGCTGTTGTGGTGGCTAATCAAACCCGTCGAGTACTTCTGGTTCAAGCGCGAGCGGACCTTTCAGAGTTGGTTGGGCGCTTGGGCCGCGGAAAGCCGCGTCGGCAAGTGGACCTTCTTCGAGCGCGTCTGGCCGGGCATCCTCGGCTTTGAGTCGCCGCGCATCCTCGGCGAGACCGCGCAGCGCTACTGGCACTGGGTGAACAGGTCCGAGCACTTAGCGTGGAAGATACTCAAGTCCTTGTCGCTACCGCTGGTGCTGTTCTATCTGGTGGCTATGCGCTTCGTCTTTGGCACGGTGCTCAGGCTGGTGGGCATCGTCCTGCAAGTGGTGCTGATGCTCGTCGGGCTGGTGCTGGTGCTGGCACTGTGTCTGCTGGGCATGGCGCTGATGCCGGTCTTTTTGCCCCTGCTGTTCGTTTTTGAACGCGGCTTCGGGCTGGTGCAGCAGACCTATCCGGCCCTGTTGGGCTGGGCACTCAGGCAGCGCTTGCTGATTATCGGCGGTGCCTTAGCCGCCCTATTGATCTGCTGGTACAAGCTCCTGCCCGATTTGGGCACCGAGCTGATTCCCCAGGTCCACCAAGCTGAATTCAACCTCGACCTCAGGCTGCCAGTGGGTACGCCACTCGAAGAGACCGCCGAGATCGTGCGCCAGATCGAAGAACTCGCCGGCGAACAGCCCCAAGTCGCGCGGATAGCGACGACCGTGGGCTCCGACCGGTCGGCGAGTTCCTCTGCCGAAGAAGGCGAGCACACCGCCCAAGTAACAATCCGCATGCAGGAGGGGTCCAGCGCCGCGCAAGAGGCCGCGTTGATCCGGCATCTGCGGGATCAGGTTGACGAGATCCCCGAAATCGAGGTCGAAGTCTCACACCCGGCCCTGTTCAGCTTCAAGACGCCCATCGAGGTCGAGGTTCGCGGCTACAATCTGCGCCAGTTGCGCCAGTTGAGCTTGGAAGCCGAGTCGCGGATGGCCAGCTTGCCTGGGCTAGTCGACGTCAAATCGTCGCTGCAGGCGGGCAACCCCGAGCTACAAATCAGCTACAAGCGCGACCAACTCGCGACCTACGGCCTGTCGCTGCGCAACGTCGCCGAACTGGTGCGCCACAAGGTGCAGGGCAAGGTCGCCACCGACTTCCGCCAAGACGAGCGCCAGATCGACGTACTAGTGCGGCTGCGCGAGGAGGACCGCCTCGGGCTAGATGAGCTGCAGCGGCTGGTGATCAATCCCAATGCGCCTATTCCGATTCCGCTTTCCTCGGTGGCCGATATCCGGGTCAACGAGGGGCCGAGCGAGATCCGCCGCATTGACCAGCAGCGCTCCGCAGTGGTCACGGCCAATATCCAAGGCATCGACCTGGGCACGGCCTCGGGACTGATCCACGACGAACTGAGCAGAATGGACTTCCCGATGGGTTTCGACTTTATGATCAGCGGCCAGAACGAAGAGATGGAGACTTCATTGCAGAGCCTCTACTTCGCCTTAGTGTTGGCGATCTTCCTCGTCTATGTGGTGATGGCCAGCCAGTTTGAGTCGCTGGTCCACCCCTTCGTCATTATGTTCACGGTGCCTCTGGCGTTGATCGGCGTGGTGGTGGCGCTCTATCTGGCACAGGTAGCTCTGAGCGTGGTGGTCTTTATCGGTCTGATTATGCTAGCCGGCATCGTCGTCAACAACGCCATCGTACTCATTGACTATATCAATACCTTGCGCCGCACCGGCATGGAAAAGACCGAGGCCATCATCCAAGCCGGTGCCGTGCGGTTGCGCCCGATCACCATGACCACTGCGACGACGGTCTTGGGGCTGTTACCAATGGCCTTGGGGCTGGGCGAGGGGGCCGAGATCCGCACGCCGATGGCCCTAACCGTAATCGCCGGCCTCGTCTCTTCCACCTTCCTCACCCTCGTGGTGATCCCGACTGTGTATTCATTGGTCGATCGCCGGGCCTAAGGAGGAACCGATGGAAAAGCCAAACCAGTACCCCTTGCCCCGCTTTTCGGTCAACCGGCCAGTGACCGTAGTAATGTCGCTGGTCGCGCTGCTGGTGGTGGGCTACATCGCCTACACGCGTATCCCGCTGACGCTTTTCCCCGAAGGCTTCGACTATCCCCGACTTTTCGCCTGGGCCAGCTATCCCAACGCTGGAGCGGTCGAAGTCGAACAGAAAGTGGTGCGTCACCTCGAAGAGGCCGTCGCCCAAGTCAGTCGGGTCAAGAATATCCGCTCTAGCGCCTACAGTGGCGGCGGCAATGTTCGAGTCGAGTTCCAAAAGGGCACCGACCTGCAATTGGCCTTCGCCGAAATGAAAGACCGGCTCGACCGGGTGATGCCCGAGCTGCCCGACGAAATCGAGCAACTGTGGGTGCGGCGCTGGGATCAAAACGACATCCCGATCATGGATGGTGCCATCATCTTTGAGACCCAACACGCCGATCCGCGCCATCTTATCGATACCTATGTGGAGCCGGCGCTGCGCCGCGTCGATGGAGTCGGCAACATTGAGCTTTGGGGCTCGCCGAGCAAACAGGTAATCGTCGAGTTGGACCGCGACAAGATGCTCAGCCACCGGATCAACGTCTTTGAGGCGCTCAACAGCCTGCGCGCCCAAAACCTCACCGTGCCCGGAGGCTGGGTGATCGAGGGTGGCAAAAAGATCTACGTGCGTTCGGTGGGCCGCTTCCAAGACGTAGCAGAACTCGCCAACACCGTGGTCGATCCCGCACATCAGCTACGACTGGACGACATCGCTGAGGTTTCCTATAAGCGGCCGGAGAAAGACTGGGTCAATCGCATTGACCGCAAGGAGTCGCTAGGCTTCGGCGTCACCAAGGCGTCGGGGGCCAATGTAGTTGAGGTTTCCACCGGCGTGAAGGAAGAGCTGGAAAACCTTAAGAATCACCCCAAACTCGAAGGCTTGGATTTCAAGCTGTTCTGGAACCAAGGCGACCAAGTGATCAACTCGGTTGGCAATCTCAAAAATTCCGGCCTGTGGGGTGGGCTGTTCGCGGCCATAGTGCTCTTCTTCTTTTTGCGCGCAGTGCGCATCACGCTGATCATCACCTTGGCGATCCCGTTGTCGCTTCTGACGACGATTATCGCCCTGTACTTCATAGGCTGGTCGTTAAATGTGGCGACGATGATGGGCCTGATGCTGAGCTTGGGACTGGTGGTTGACAACGCCATCGTCATCGTCGAAAACATCTACCGCAAGCGCCAAGAAGGCATCGCCCCGCGCACGGCCTCGATCGAGGGAGCCGGCGAAGTCGGGCTGGCGGTGACCATGGCAACTCTGACGACGGTGGTGGTCTTCCTGCCCCTGATTCTGATGAGCGACGAGGAGATGTTTTCGTTTTGGATGCTCAGAATCGGCCTGCCGGTCATCACAGGACTAGTGGCCTCGCTGCTCAT
>VXZF01000746.1:0-2054 GCA_009845645.1 Gemmatimonadota bacterium
GCGCGGCACCACCGAGGGGTCGTCCGGCCCACCGATGGCCGCTGGTATGAGATTCCCGTCTTGATCTAGGGACTGCTTTTCTTTTACGCGCTGGGGTTCTGGACCGGCCAGCAGTGAGCCGACCAATACTCTGCCCATAATGATTCCTACATCGCGTTCCAGCGCCAGAGGAATGGTCGTTTTGGCGAGGGACTGGTTCAGCAAGCTGTAATCCAAAAACGACAACACAATGTCTATGGCGCCTGTTTCAATCGCCTGCTGATGAAATTCATGCTGTCGCACAGCAATGCCAAGGTGACCGATGCGTCCCTGCGCCTTCCAGTCGAGCAACACATCCAAACAGGCCCCCGGTACCAACAGTGGTTCCATGTCGTAGCGCGGGCCGTGAATCAACACGGAATCCACATAGTCCGTCTGAAGTTGTTTGAAGCTGTTTTCCAAACTCCACAATGTCGCTTCTTTTGAAAAATCGTGAAAAAAGCGCGGATGAGACCCCACCTTGGTTTGGAGATACACTTTCTCTCGCCATCCACCGGCCAAGGCCAAACCGATGCAGCGCTCGCTCTCGCCATCGCCGTATGGCGGAGCCGTATCGATAAAATTGATGCCCCGCTCAATGGCCGCCCGAATCGTCGCCGTGGCTTCCTCCTCTGACATCAGTTCGGGAAGGCCCAGATATCCGCCGCCCAATCCTAACGCCTTCGGTTCCATCCCTGTGCGCCCCAAGCGCCGAACTTCCAGATCTACCATTTTGATCTCCTCAATTGAATTTTAAAATCCTTCCCTCACAGGATTTCCTTGCCGAAGTCGGCATAGGTACCTGCAGCGGAAAGCCTGATCGGGGCGTTGACTTCGTCTAGCTCGGTTGCCACGGAATCCAGCGCTGCGAAATCAGGGATGGTCCAGACGGCCAAGCCGCCGGGTTCAGGGGCTAGCTTCCCGATTCGCTGGACGAGGAGGTTAAGGGTGAACTCAGGGTGCTGCTTTGCCCGACTCTCGTAGAAGCTTCTGACGGTATCCGCAGTGTCGTGGGCAGCGAAAAACTCGGCGTAGTAGGTACCATTTCGGGCCGGGATCGGTTCGAGCAGCGGATCGTAGCAGCCGGCCACGTCGATCCGCGCGACCTGAAAGAACGGCTGTTCCAAGTCGTCCGCCTCGCCGCTGCGAAAGATCCGGTCCCACGCGTCGATCCGGTCTAGGCCAGCGGCCCGCGTGTGCCAGACCGTCATGTAGCCCGGGTCGGGCCCCAATCGCCACGTGCGACCGACGGACAGAACCAACTCGTCCTCATACCCGCTGTCCCATCCCTCTTGGCCCTGTGCGGCCTGCGCGCGAAACGTCTCCAGATCGATGCCCGGCAGACGGCTGATGTATTCGATGTACACAAGTCCCATAGCGCTCAGGCTCCTGCCACAGCGACCTCTTGTCTGGACGCTGCCGAGGCGTAGAGCGCGTCCATGAGCCGCTGAATTCGAATGATCTCCTCGCCCGAAATGGGAGACGCCTCACCCTCGCGGACGGCGCGCAGAAAATCGTTGATCAGTCTCCTCATACCGTAGTCGCAAGGCTTCAACGTGCCCTTGGCGGGGGTCTCCTCGCGCCATGATCGTCCATTGTCGGTCCAGATTCTGAGTGGTGAGATGGACGCGGTGCCCCGGTCTCCGAGAAAGGTCCAGCCTTCGCGTCGGTCAGAGGGTGCCTGAAGAAAATTCGCTTCCACCGTCAGGATGGTGTTGCCGGACAGCCGGACGAAACCGGTGCCGAAGTCTTCGAAATCCGGATCGAGCGACGCCCGATCGATGTCGTCTCGCATGGAGCCGGCTGCCGCCGGGTAAGCGGCGACCCGCTGATGGCAGAAGGCGCTGGCGGTCAGCGGTTCGGGGTTGCCAAGCAGCCAGAGCGCGAGGTCGAGGTTGTGGATCGTCCAGTGCGCGAGAACGCCGCCGCCGTTCGAGCCACGCGATTGGTGCGCTCTCGCCGGCAGACCGTAGGCAGACCCGCCCCACGTTCGCACGGCGTGGACGCGACCGAGGACGCCGTCTGCGATGCGGTCT
>VXZF01000746.1:2154-13218 GCA_009845645.1 Gemmatimonadota bacterium
GCCCCACGTTCGCACGGCGTGGACGCGACCGAGGACGCCGTCTGCGATGCGGTCTCTCAGGTACCGGGACTCGTCCCAAGTTCGGTATTCGAAGCAGATGCTCAGCAGTCGATTGTTCGCTTCCGCGGCGTGGACCATGTCCCGGGCCTCGCCCGCATCCATTGCCACGGGCTTCTCGCACAGGACGTGACATCCCGCCTCTAGGCACATCACCGCGAGGTTGCGATGACTCGAGGGCAGCGTGGCGATGCTCACGACATCGGGCTTGGTCTTTGCGAGCATCTCTTCGGCGTCCTGAAATCCGGCGACTGCAAACTGCTTTCCGGCCTGAGACACCCGTTCGGGGACCAGATCGCATACGCCCACGAGCGAGCAGACCCCGGCATCTGCTGCCTCCCGGTAGGCCGGCAGATGTTGTGAGGTTGCGATCTGGCCGCAGCCGATCACGGCGACTTTCGTTGGACTCATGAGTTCCTTCCCCTAATTACGCTAGTTCAACGCGCTTTATCACGCGTTGCAAAACCCACTCACCAACGATCGTATTTTTTTGTGCGCGATACCTGGTCTGAACAGGCGGAATCAACTCATCCCCAGCGGGTTCAAAAGGGCCGTAACAAACCGGGTTATCCAGCGCAGCTTGCAAAGCGGGGATCAACGCCTTCATCTGCGCCAAGATCACTCGGTTATAAAAAGACAAATTTGCACTCGCGCGAAACCGCGCCCAGAGCAGATCACTTTGCAACGCGCGTTCCAATGCAGGTATCGCGCCTTCTGTGCGGTTGTTTTGGCAAAGCAAGTCAGCCGCCGCCAGACTTACACTGAGCGATTCATCCCGAACAAGTGGGCCGATCCTTTGTAGAACGGTATCCCCCACCTCATACGACATCAACCCGGTAATCGCCCAATAACGCACAGCACTATCGGGATCATCAAGTCGGTTAATTAACCCAGTTCTGCCGACTTCACCTAAGCGAGGAAAATCTGCTGTCTCCAGAATACGCGCGTAGTTTTCGCAATGTGCGCCCACTTCGTAATTCACGCCGTCGTACTCAGCCGCTCGTACGATCATCTCAGTTTCATCAATCAGCCCCAGATCTCGCGTCTCAATCATCCACGCAAACAACTGCGTTCGCATCTGATCTTTTAGATCACTGTATTCGGGATCATCAGCCAGATTGGCGATCTCTTCCGGGTCATTTTCAACATCGTACAGTTCTTCAAATGGCTTCTTTGCCTGCCAGATCAAATATGCAGAATACGCCTCGGGAATCGGCAGCAAAAACACACCATCGGGATCGTGTACTTTCTGCTTGCCGGGCAAACACGACGTATCCCAGAAGTCATGCTCAGGTGTTCCCTTTTCGGGTGGTGTCGCAAAGAAACCACCATCTGGCCAAAACGAAGCATAAGGGCGATGAGGCAAAAAGTTGCGAATGTAGCGGTGTTTCTCATTCCGAATCGTGCGGATCACCTCATTGCAATTGTCTAGGCGATCCCGCGCCCCACAGACATAATCGCGATACGGTTCTCTTTGCTTACCCAGAAAAGCTCGTCCTTGAAAGTGTTTGGGAATCTGCACATCCATCATGCTCAAAACAGATGCGCCCATATCCATCGTCATCACCAGATTATCCACCACCGTTCCCGGCGGCCCTGGTGCCAGATGTTGATATTTGTCGGGAAAGCGAATAATCAACGGCACCCGCAAACCATCGTCATAAACGTGCGTCTTGCCTCTCGGAAAACCTGTGCCGTGATCAGCCCAGAAGAAGACAATCGTATTGTCCAGCACACCCGCGGATACCAAATTTTCTATCACTTCACCTACGTGCCGATCAACCTGCATCAAGCCATCGTAAAAAAGAGCGGTGCGTTCTCTCGCAAGCGGTGTCTCAGGCATAAAAACAGGAAGTGGTGCATTGTCTGGATCGTGCAATTCTTCATCCGTTAACAAGTTCGACCGCTGTTCTCGCGCTTGCTCTGGTGTTAGCTTAAATATACTGGCGTGGGATTCACCAAAACTATAAACGGCAAAAAAAGGCTTCTCATCCGCTTGTGCCAAAAGCGCCTCATTACTCTGATACGCGGCCCATTCGTCGGGATCGATGTCGGTGTTCAAATCAGTATTGATCGCCGAACAGTTATATCCTGCTGCCATCAGATAATGCGGCAACATTTGCACAAAGTCAGGACGTCTGGCAAAACTGCGATGATGATGCGTGCCCACCGTCGTCTGATGCATGCCGGTAAAAATACTTGTGCGCGCGGGTGAACAAATAGGCCCGCAGGCAAAAGCGTTCGCATAGCGGACGCCTTCTTCAGCTAGCTTATCGAGATGAGGAGTTGTGGCATAATCATCGCCATAACACCCTAAGTTCCTCGCACTCACATCGTGTGTATTGATCCAGACAAAATTCGGTCGTTCCGCCAAATCAATTCCCCTTCAAGAGATCCACACTGTTTTGTAATCAAAAAAAGGCTCTAGACCCATCTCGCCGTAGCGCCGGCCAATGCCGCTCTGCTTAAAACCACCCCAGGGCGTGCGATGGCTCAGCATACTGGCACTATTAATGGCGACAATCCCCACTTCCAAGCGCCGGACAAAATGGCGTTGCCGCTTGGGATTTTGCGTCCAGAGCGAAACGAGAAGTCCGTAGTCCGTATCATTGGCCAACGCCAAGGCCTCGTCGTCGCTGGCAAACGTCAGCACGGAGACAACCGGGCCGAAAATTTCGTCGCGGCAAACCGGAGAGGACTGATCTGCAAAGGCAAAAGCCGTAGGCTCAAAATAGCAACCCTTGGCGTACTCGTCTCCCGACGGGCGCACGCCACCAAACAGCAGAGACCCCTGTGCTTTGCCCACCTCGACGTAGCGCTCCACGCGCTCTACCGCCGCCTGGTCGATCAACATGCTGGGCCCTACGGCCTGCGCCTTTTCCTTTAGTAGAGCGATAAATTCGTCGCGCAGCGATTCGTGCAGCAAAACCCGACTTATTGCCGAGCACGCCTGCCCGGGGAAGGCCGATCCCACGGTCGCCGCTGCCGCTGCTTCGAGGTCGGCGTCGGGCAGGACGATCTGCGCTGTTTTGTTGCCCAGATTTAGCTGCACTCGCTTGAGATCTGCGGCGGCCGCGGCCATGATCTTTTTGCCCGTCGCCGTGCTGCCGGTAAAACTGATCAGCCGCGCAGCGGGATGCGCGACGAGCGCTTGACCCACCTCGGGCCCCTTGCCGCCGAGCGCGTTGACCACTCCGGCGGGGAAACCGGCTTCGTGGAATGCCTGCATAGTCTTGAGCGCTTGTGGTGCTTCTTGGTCGGGCGCTTTAAGCACGACCGTATTGCCGGCTACGAGGGCTGGCACGGCCGATAAGAGAGAGGCCAGCATCGGCCCGTTGAAGGGGGCAAAGATCGCGACGACGCCCAGCGGTTCCCTATATACGTAATTAGTGCCTTGGTCGCCGTGCTCAATAAGCGTCCCCGCCCCGTCGTCTAGTTTGCCCACGTAGTAGTCGATGACGCGCTCTACCAGCGGCGGGATGCTTGGCCCCCCCTGGGGCTGGACCTTGGCGGCCGCCAGTTCGTCGGCCATGGCATAGAGCACCTCTTTCAGTTTGGTGAATAGCGCGCGCTTGTGCTCAACGCCGCAGAACTTCCACTCGGCATAAAATGCTTCGCGCGCAGCAGCCGCGGCCTGATCCACGTCGGCCCGACTGGCATCGGCGACTTCGGCGACTAGTGTGCCGTCCACGGGGCTGTACAGGGGATAGTAGCGTCCAGATGTTGGGGGACACATTTGTCCCCCGATCAGCAGATCATATTTTTTGATACTCACTTCATCTTCCTTCCTATTGAAACTAACTTCACCGAGGAATCCACCTTGCCATTACCGCCGACCCTGCCCGAAAATTACGACGCCCAGGCACACATGATAACCCACCAGGTGCGCGGGCGCATCTTTCACGCCACCATACCCTCGGCGCAACTGGCCTCTGAACTGATGGCCAGCGGCGCACCCGCCGCCACCGCCGAAGCCACTGCCATCTTTCGCGCCGTGCTCGCCTGCCAGGAAGTGCGGGACACAGACCCGCACCAGGGCAATTTTCGCTGGGAGTTGGAAGATGAAGTCGTCGAAGATCTCAATGCCGTGCAGTTCGTGCTCTTTTATTGTATTCCCGTGCTGTGCAAAGCATCAGACGCCCTGCCCCCGGACTTGGTCGCGGCTATGCGCCGCGCCGTCGCGCTGGGCCTGGAGGAAATCGCGCGCATCGACGTGGCCTTGGCCTATACCAACATCGTCCTCAAGGACATCACCAACTCCTGCCTCGGCGGCCAGTTGTTGGGCGATAATAATATCGGCCAGCGCGGTCGGGAAAAACTGGTGCGCTGGATGGCGCACGTAAATACCTACGGCCTGCCGGCCGAGTACAATAGCCCCAACTACGCCTCTGTCGCCGTGCTCGTGCTGGGCCGCTTGGCCGAACTGACAGAGGACGAACACACCCGCATCCGCGTCCGCACCATGCTCGCTCGCCTCGGCCTTTCCGCGGCGTTACACGTACACCCTGGCATCGGCTGCTGGGCCGGCCCCTTCAGCCGCGCCTATAGCCATGCTGTCTTTAATGCCAACGCCTTTAACGCCGATGACGTGCGCGCGTGGTTGGATGGCGGACAGGTACCCGCCTGGATCGGCGACCTGCTGCAGCGCCCCAACGTGCCGCAGCAAATAGACGAAACAGCCCACGGCGAAGAGCCCGTGGCGCTGAGTACCTATCACAGTCCCTCTTTCTGTCTGGGCGTGGCCTCCTGCGAACTGAAGACCCAGGAAGTCATCTTTATCGCCCTGCAGTCCAGCGTATTTCACGCGCAGTACCAGCGCCCGGATGGCGACCGCTGCGGCGTGCTCTTTTCGCGTTATATACTCGACGACCAATGGCTCAGCTTCCAGACGACGCCGTCGCGTGCGCCCGGACAGGTCGTTCCAGAAGAGGGCCACTTCTACGGCGTGCATGAGCGGGGTCGCGCCATCGGTCTCTACGCTCCGCGCGGCTTGGACGCCTGGACGCGGCGCACCAGCGCCAAAGCCGTGCTCGTGTGGACCGAGATTGAGCAGGTCGATGAGATCTGGATCGGCCAGCATAAGGTAGATTCTCTGCCGGCGGCAGTGTCCCGGAGCCAAGTGGTCGTCGTCGGCAGCGGTGCCCTGTGGACGGCCGTCTGGCCGCTCGAGTTGACCGATCTGGGAGGCGGTGCCCCCATCCGCTTGGTCGAACTGGACGGTCATCTGGCCTTGGAGATGTACAACTATACGGGACCGGCCAAGACGTTCTGGGAAATGGCCAAACCCGGTTCCTTTTACCAAGGCCAGCCCCGCTGCGGTTTCTATGCCGAATTGGCCGAGCGCACTGACTACGCCAGCGGTGCCGATTTTGCCGCCGAGGTAGCGAGCGGTGCTCTCGTCGACGAGGCGGCCCCGCCCGCTACCTATACCGCGGGTAGCGAGCGCCCGCTTCGCGTGGAGTACGCGCGCGACGACCGCATACTCGGCATTGAAGTCGATCTGTATGAGTGGTCGTTAAAGCGGCGTTGGACCCAGGACGGCCCCCTAAACTGGCCCATGCACGAGTCGCCCTACGCCCGCCAGAGCGCTTCTGGACAAGTCTCCATCGGCGGTGCCACGCTCACCTGCGACAAGGGCCCGGTATGGCTCTGCGCCTGCCCGGGGGGCAAAAGGTACGTTGCCGCCTACAGCGGAAGCGAGATGACCTCGTTGAGATTGGAGGTGCCCGGCGATGTAGTCGAGCTAGCTGAAATGGGCGCGGGCACGGTGATTTGGGATGAGGGGCAAGTAAAAATAGAAGCCATATTGCCCTGATTCAGTGCCAGCTTTTCAAACCGAGCAGTTTCTCACCAAGCTCGGTGAGCGTGGCGATCTCAGCATGCTTCCTCTCCCATTCACGCGGGTCACCGGGAAAAGCATCGCGCTGAGGATGGTCCTGTTCGCGCCAGAGACGGATGCGTTCCTGCCGCTCTACTTCATTATCTTCTTCGGCTGGATGCATCGAAATATACTGGGCCATGCGGATTCGGTCCTTCGAGCGATTGGGGCGCACGCCGTGGGCGAGAAGGCTATTAAAAATGAGCAAATCGCCCGCTTCCATCTCGATATTCACGACGGATAACCCGGTTATATCGGGATGCATGGGATCGCGGTCCGCAGGCTGGGTCTTCACCCATTCCTCGAACTTTTCAAACAGGACTGGAACACACTGGAATCCCCCGACATCCCCATCCTGCTGCTGTAGGCTTAAAACGCCTTGCACACCGATCGGTAGAGGTCGTACCGACGTATCCACGTCCCAATGAATGAAGCCGTCTGAGTTGCCGCGGACCTGCTCTGGAGGCTTGAGATTGGCGCGGTCGATGGCGACCCAGAGATCCTCCCGATCCCAGATATCGACAAAAGCATCGTACACCCGTGGTTCCTGTCGATTATCCCAGAGATACTGGTGATTGTAGATCTCCAGCATGCCGGTATTGTTGAGTTCCTTCATTTTATGCTCTCGCCGTTGCGGAGCGTACCAAGTCGTGGGATTATTCGGGTCTTTCTCATCAAATTCCCACAAGAGTTCGACAAGGCGTTCCACATTCGCTGTCGGCACGGCTTGTCTGATAATGATATAGCCTTTAGTAGTCCAGTGTTCCCAATCCTGAGACGTAAGAACTCGGAATGGGAATTTTTTCTTTATATCCTTCAGTTGCACCTGAGTCCGCGAGGTGACAGGGTGAGTGTTTTGAGGGGATTTCGGCTGCATTACTAATAGGGGTTTTAGTGTCTTTACTTGGCCCTTTGCTGCTTTGCCAACCACTCCCACAGCTCAGGATCGCCGTAGGCATTTTGCCACGCCTCCACGTGGCCGCCTTCAGGGTACACGGTAAAGCGGACATCGCTCCCGGCCGCTTTGAGCGCGTCAACCATTTCTTGAGATTGTTGCAACGGCCACTTTTCTTCGCTACTATCATAAGCAGGTGGCAAGTACAGCAGATATTTCATCTCAATGGTACGCACTAGACTCTGTGCAATCTGTCTTTCTGCGGACTGGGCATCGCATGGGTGGACGCTCCACAACAGGCAGTATAACAAAGCTAAAAGGCTCAGACTACGCTTTATCATCCTTGGAATCCTCTCCTTCTATATAGTCGATCTCTTGAATGAATCGAACCAAGTCGCTTGGCTCTCGGCACCGCTTGCAAGTCGCCGCTGCTGGCTCGACTTCTGACATTCGCCAGCTCGGCCACCGCTCTAAGAACCAAGTCGCCCATATTGGTTGGAGCCCAACCCGTCTAGCACCGGCCAGCTCCGAACTGCTGCCATCGCCGACAAAAACTGCCTCTGAAGCAACGCACCCAAGTCGCCTGAGTGCTTCCAAGTAGATCGCCGGTTCGGGTTTCATAGATCCAACTTCAAACGAAAAGATGGGGTCGTCAATGAGTTTGCCTAATTGGCACGAAGTCCAAGAATCGACTTCATCGCGTGTGGTATTGCTCACAACCGTGACCAGATATCCCAACTCGCGCAGTTGGGTGATCATGTTGACGACTCCAGCATCCAGTTGGCGAAAGCCGAAGGACTTCTCCGCCAAGCGCTCTTGATACAACTCTTCGATGACGCGCTCGTTGGGTTTTACCTTAGCCGCCTCGCAAATATCCCGAACCACCGAATGGTAGTCGGGAAACTCCCCTCGCATCCGCTGGTCGTGCCGCGCCCCCCATTCGCGGTCAAAATAGTCCTCAGCGAGACCCAAGCGAGCACCCCGCTGCTCGCGACGCCGATCTGGATTGTATTCAGTTACCAGCGTCTCATACAGATCGAAGAGAACGGCTTTCATGTCCTTGGGCGAATTGTGGGGTGATGACACTGTGCTCCCGACAAAGGTCGGCGACGGTTCGGTCGCCATCGGCTTGCCGTACGATCCGGCTGATTTGCTCGACACTACGCGGCTTACTAGGTTTCCGTTTCACGAGTATTCTCCTCATTGAAGTAAGAAAATACTCACATCCAAACCTGTCCAGATTTAGGGGGTCAGACCCCCTCCATTGCAGGTTGTTCGCCGGGCCTAGCGGCTCGTCTCAGAAGGAGGAAAATGGATGGCTAAAGAGAGAGTTCTCACCGGAAAATGGCAGGGGTTCTTCCCGGGCGACTGGGTGAGACCAAGAAGCAACCCAGGGACGTGGATGCCGCTGATTGACGTCGCGGAGGTCTTTCCTGGCAACAGGAGCGTCTCCCGCCAGGGCGTTTACAATCTGTACGATGCTCCCATAGGCGTCGAGCTCAAAATAGAGGAGGCCGCCAAAGCTCCTATAGTATTCGACGGAGAGGCGGAGTGGGAAAAAGGGGGGCTTTCTCCCGGCGATGTGTGGTGCGAAGATGGTCGCTACCACATGTTCTACCACGCCATGGGACAGGGCACGTGTTACGCCGTCAGCGACGACTGTTACAACTGGACGCGTCCCGAATTGGGAGAGGTGGAGTACCAGGGCTCGAAGAAGAACAACATCCGCGCAAACCACCCGGAGGGCGGCATTTTTGAAGACCCTTCGGCACCGCCGGAGGAGCGGTTCAAGGCAATGGGAGCGGGATCTGGATGGTTTGACCCCGATACGTGGGAGAAGCTGGATAAAGAGGAGGCCCAAAAGCGATGGGATGCCATGCACTACGGGGGTTTGGACTATAAAGGACCCAAGGTAGTGCTGCGGGGGTGGATGGTCGGCTGGACATCTCCAGACCGCTTCCGTGATTGGAAGCAGATAGAGGAACCGCTGGCGGAATACTCCGTAAACGGGGGCATCGTCGCCGGATATGACCAAGAAAGCGGTACGTACTTTGCATACATGCAGCCCCAAGGCTTCGCACCGGAGGATCCCCGGGGCATTGGGACCGGCGTCCAGGAGGTTGAGATGGTGCGTCGGGCTAACGGCTTTTGCCGCACGAAAGACTTCAGGCACTGGCCGGCCTCCAAGCTCGTCATGCACCCCGACGCGCAGGACGACCTGGACATCTCCTTCTACGCTCACAGCTACTTCCCCTATCCGGGGCGCACGGACCTCCACGGCATGCTAACGCCCGTCTTTCATCACATGACCGGCCAGATGGACGTGCAGATAGCCTTCAGCCGCGACGGACTTATTTGGTCCCGTCCCGAACGCCGGCCCATTGTGACCCTAGGGCCTCTGGGAAGCGGAGAAGAGGGAATGATCGGGGCCTCTGGAATCGTGGAGTTGCCCGACGGACACTGGGGTGCCCAATATTGGGGCGAGTCCGTACTGCACAACGTCAAGGACGAGCACAAAGATACCCTTTTCCCGCAGCGACAACCTAGAAAGATGGGATGGGCCCTGTGGCGGCCGCACCGCTTTTGTGGCTTTCAAGCGCAGTCCGAGGGGCAGTTCACCATTCCTACCATATACCGTCGCAACGACGAGTTGCGGTTGAATTACCGCTGTCAACCAGGGGGTTGGGTGAGCGTGGAACTCATGCGCATGATGCCGTCCATGTTTCATGGGGACGTCGAGCCCCTCGCAGGGTTCACCTTTGCAGAGTGCGACCGGTTGACGGGCGATTCGCTCGACGAGGTGGTAACTTGGCAGGGTAACAGCGACATCTCCAGGGTGGGTGAGATGGTTGCTATCCGGCTGAAGATGTTCCAGGCGAAGCTATTTGCCTACCAAGTTTAGTTGGATCTTGTCGAGCCAGTTGACATAGATCGAATCCTTGACACAATTTTTCCAAAACCTCCCCGGTAAAAGACCTTCTCGTAGGGTGTGCAAAGACTACGTACGCGTGCATAAAAAATCTCCGTCATGAGCGGTGTCGGGCACGCCGCTCATGTCCTTCCATCAACACAACTTTCTATCAGGCTGTAAGTCTATATCACTGTTCTTCCACAGGCGATAAAGTTCGATTGCTCGCCATAAGATCCACTGTTGGCGTGGTGTATTTATTTTGGGATGCTCCCTTTCTATTTCATCTAATGTCCACCAGCGATGTTTACTACCTGTCATGTCACCTCCAGGAATGACTTGACCGCCATGGTAAGCTAGAAGGTAGTATATGCCTGTGTTGAATTGAACGGTGTCATCCCGATAAAAGGTATGGACATGTACTGTTCCCAACGCACGAACCTGTACATCTTCGCCAGCTTCCTCGCGAACCTCGCGCAACGTGCCTTCGAGAACGGATTCTTCCATCTCCAATCCACCGCCAACGATTTCCCATGAACCATCTTCATTTCTAATCGGATGAGAAAGCATGAGGATTCTCTCATCGTCATCTACTATTACCGCAGCAAGGGCAATCGCATGACAGGCTAGTGACTTGCCTTTGGAATCCTCAATTACTGGTTGGTTATTCGACATGTATCCTCTTTCTAAGGTAATCTCTCAATGCCTCATGACCAGCCACCAGCCGCATATGGACTGGCACCGGCATCGCCAGAAGGACTACGATAAGTCAGGCACTGAAAATCCCCCGGCTTGCAGTGCTCTTAGTGAAGGTTGTAAGTCATCTTCACGAACCAAGAAAGCATCGGTAGTGAATGTGGAAATTGCCATGACACTTATGCCGGCGTCTTTGAGAATCTCGGTGATCCTATATATCACCCCGATCATGTCGAACGTCAAAGGCTCGTCGATGAGGAAAACCCGCCACCCGTGTGAACTGTCAACCACCAAGGAGTCATCGGGCATTCTCCCACCTGCACAAATGATCGTCCACTCTCCTGCTAGGCGCGTTAAAGAGAGAAAACCATTTCCAGTTCTATTAACTATCTCTGGCAATCTGGGACTGTCTTTGACCTTCAAAATTGAATAAATTCCGTACAGAACTTTGATCGAGAAGTGCCGTTCCATCTAATATTCTCTCTATACCACTTTCAACATATTGACTTTCGTCTAACGTCTCACAGTTTCCGAATTCGCGGAGTGGGTTGCCAAGTGTCGTCTCTCAGCCGCTGTAAGACGCAACCTTCTCCAACACCCCGTTCTCAAGGAACTTGCCTAGCATCGGTG
>VXZF01000746.1:13318-16614 GCA_009845645.1 Gemmatimonadota bacterium
TAAGACGCAACCTTCTCCAACACCCCGTTCTCAAGGAACTTGCCTAGCATCGGTGCCAACTTGGCGATCTCTGCCGTCAGTTCATGGGGGGCATCGTAGGCTGTTCGATTGACTCCCTCTATCAAGATGCCTGCGGCAAAAGTATCTATCTGATGGGGATATTGCTCAGGCCAGGATCCGATGCTTTCGTATCCCTGATGGAACGCTGCTCTCAATGCCGGATAGGTATCTTGGACGGTATCGTCCATTAGGTCTCTGAACGCTGTTGCGATGTCTTGCACTGGAAATCCCCAGCAGGTGTCCTCGAAGTCCAGCGGATAGAGAATCCCACGGCATACTTTGATATTGTCGTGATGCAGGTCGTTGTGGATCACGCGGAGGCCGTTGAGATCGGCATATAGGGATTCATAGGCTGCGTTGACGCTGGCCATTGTCTCCTTGAATACATCCCTGGCTCCGGGGCGAAAGGCCGGCGAGAAATGATCGTCGAATAAGATCTCGGGGCGTCCACGATGGTACGGATTATCTACGCGATGGCGAGTAAAGGATGGTGGTGGAACAAATTGCAGGGACCACTCGTGGAGACGAGCGAAAAGGATCCCCATGTTGTGGAGATTTTCCTCCGTTAGCCGGAGGCCCATTCTCACCCCGGGGAGCCAGCTCATGACCATGCAGCGACGTGACTCAGGAACGCCCTCGGCAGCGGCCTCAATGATGTAATCGCCGGTCTTCGCTGCGATGGGCAACGGTGTGTTAAAATTACCGTCGCGGCTCAAAGCCTGTAGGAATGCCACTTCTGAGATGAGGTCTAGGTCCGTGCGCCAGTTAGGTTCGCAAACGCGAATGAAATAGGAATCCCCGTCTCTTGTCTTCACTCGGTAGTTCGCATTGGTGAAAGCCTCAATCAGATGGACGCTTGCGACTTCCATTGGATAGCGCAATAGCGCGTTCATGGCTAATTGACGTAATCGGCGGGTCTTTCCTCTGTAGCTGAGCTTCTCAAAGGGCTGCATAGACATGATTGTTTGCCTGAAACCTATTACCTGAATGTGGACATTAGACGTCCAATTGATCCAGTAGTGGAGCTGCCATACCCGCGTCCCAACCAAATGGAGTTGGCCCCCCGTACGCCGCCAAGATATCCAGTAATCGACCGAGTGAGTGCAGAGCGAGAATCTTCTGCTGCCCCTTGTCCAATACACCGTACTCCTGCCAAAAGGTGTCTGCAAGTCCAGGGTCTCTGAGGAACACGCTAAGCACTAAATCCCGCGCATCTGTGAACGGCGGGGCCTGAGTCACATAGTCGAAGTCGAGGACAGACAGGACCTTCAGCGATGCCGGATCTACCCTCAGGTTGTGCAACTGAAAGTCGTAGTGCACGAGCGAGAGTTGACCCGCATTGCTCAGTGATGCGGCGCGTCGATCCCATGCACACTCAACTCTCTCAAGCGTTCTCCCATTGAACCAGCCTTGCTGGCGCAGCGCTTGAATACATCTACGGTGCCGATCGATTTCAGTTGCGGCCCAGGCTGAAGCGTCAGTCGGGCCGGGTGCCTCTATCCCGGAGGTGTGTAGGATGAGCATGATCTGGGCACACTCAGCCAAGAGACGCTGCTTCTGCTCAACAGATAGGGTGCGCCATAGAACGTCCCCATCCTCGCCGTCGATGTACTCGAGCACTACGTAAGGGTAGGGGATTAAGTCGTCACCGCTACTAATACAGAGCCACCGAGGGGTCGGGACGCCCGTCTCACGATGGATGCGACTCACCGTACTCACGTGCAGCTCCATCACTTCAGGACCTGATGGGCGGACCCAAATTTTGCAGATCAACGGGTTCTTCTGGTCGAAGTCCAGACGGAATAGAGCATTCACCTCCCCACGCTTGAGGCGCACAATGCGCTTGGGACGGGGAAGACCGTGGCGATCACAAACCTCGCGCGCGACACGAACAGGGACTCGGTAGCGGCGGAACGCACCGTAGTCGAGGATGGGATCAGCAGGAGACATCATTTGTCGGCGTTTTCTTGAGCCAGTCCTGGCTGAACGTGCTCCGTCGGAACATCCTCGGCGATTTCCGTCATCTCCCACAGCGTATGGCAATGTTCCCGCTCCAATGCCCGTAGGATCACATGCTCACCTCGAAGTTCGATCATTCGCTACTGCTTCCACCCCAGGTAATGTCCCTCGGTCTTGTCGCTGACCACTATCTTTGCGCCCGGGAGTTCGCGTACCTCGGAGCGCAGACTCGTTCCTAGGCCGGGGCCTTCGGGGGCTAGCAGATGCCCGTCCTGTATGTTTAGGTTCGTCGTCACAAACTCCCCGTACCAGCCTTCGTAATACTGCCGAATCGTCTCCATCAGCATCGCGTTCGGCACGTTCATGCAGATATGGGCGCACGCAAACACGTTTACAGGCCCGGTGCAATCGTGGGGACACACCGGAAGTTGATACGTTTCCCCCAGAATCGCAATTTTCTTCGTCTCTGATATGCCGCCCGTCCAGATAAGGTCGGGCATCAGAATTTCCACTGCGCCCTTCTCGATGAATTCGCGGAACTGGTAGCGCGTCACAAACCGCTCGGCCAGACAGACCGGAAACTTCGCTTCCCGCACCAGAGCCAGATGCGCGTCAACGTTGCGCGGCGACAGCATCTCCTCAAGCCAAAGTATGTTGTACGGCTCCAAAGCCTTCGCCACCCTTATAGCGTTGTGCAGACTCCAGAATCCGTGCCCGTCTATGGCAATGCTCATGCGGCTGCCAACGGCCTCGTGAATCCTGCGTATCGGGTCTATCATCGCCTCGATTTCTTCGTCAGAGACGTAGTACCCATCGCCCTCATGCGCATCGGGAAACGCGCCGAGTTTCATGTGCTTGATCCCACGATCAAGAAGCTCTGTCGCATGAGACACGGGATCAGGGGCACCACCAGTATTGTAAACGCGGATTCTGTCTCGGCAGGCACCGCCGAGCATTTCATATATAGGTCGGCCCGACGCTTGTCCTGCGATGTCCCAGAGCGCGATGTCTAGCGCGGATATAGCGCGCGTCTCTGCGCCGCCGTATCCCCAGTGGTCGGCAAGGCGGAACATATTGTGCCAGTGGTTCTCGATGTTCAAAGGGTTGCGGCCTATCAGCATGGGCGCGAATAACTCGTGCACCGCGCCTTCTACCGCCATCGGCCCGTACCAAGTCTCGCCAAGTCCAACGTGACCTTCGTCTGTGTAAATCTGTACCCAGATTCCGCAACTATAACTCTGGCTTCGGTCTGCCACGCGGATTGTTTCTACCTTGGT
>VXZF01000317.1 GCA_009845645.1 Gemmatimonadota bacterium
CCCGGGACGGATGGCCACGGTCTCCGCATAGTCGGGGTTATTGCCGATGTACAGGTTGATCCCCGCGTTATAGGAAATCCCCACTCCATCGCCGCCGATGGCCCAATTGCGCCAAGCCACCGGCGCGATAACCAAGACCACGCCGAGAGAGAATGTTCCGGCCCAGGCCAAACCCTGCCGACGCGGAGTGCCCCACAAGAGGACGATGGGCACGGCGACCGCAAAAGTCAGCACCGTCGGCACGGCTAACGCACCAATGCCAAAAGCCACACCAGCACCCAAAAATCCCCAACGGCTCGGGCGACGCCAGACGCACAAAAGCATCACTAGGGCCAGCAGATCGACGAAAGCGGCCAATGAAGCTGGCAACAACTCGCCGTCAAAAAAGATCAGCGGCCCACACAGCGCCGTGCCGACCCCAGCGAGCAACCCCACCGCCGGATTGAACAAAGCGCGTCCAATCCACCAACTCATCGCGCAGACCAGCGCCCCTAGCAGGGCCTGCACAAAGTGCACGGCGTAAAAAAATGACTCTGGGAAAAAACTCTTTACCGCCCCGAGGAAGTACGGGTAAAGCGGCGGCTGCCAAAACGGCCCCTCGCCGACACCCAACCAGTTGCCCGCAGCCAAGCGCTGGGCGTGATGGGTGTATGTCTTGGCATCGACCGCCGGATGTGTAAAAAGCGGACTCGCATCTGCCTCGAAGATGTAGGCAACCCGCACTGCGAGAGCGAGGGCGAAGACGAGCCAGCCTAAGCGCCCGCCCTGTAGCCCAGCGATCATTGCGAATATACCCGCTGAATGATATCGTTAGTGGCCATCAACCAACAGACAACTATGCACTCATCCTTCCTCGGCACCTGTTTCTCCTTCATCCTCGTCTTAGTCTTCACCGTCTGCATGACCTTTACCAGTGTGCGGACCTACGTCCTCTATGGCAACTACACAGGGCTGACCGATCACTTCAACACCGTCGGCGTCATCTTCCTAATCTTCTGGATCGTGGTCGTCGCCCTCGCGCTGCGCCTGCTCCACCCGCTCTTGCGCCTCTCGCCAGCCAATTTCGCCTTGGTCTATGCCGCGCTCATGGTCGCCGTAGTGCTGCCCTCCATGGGCTTTGGCGGCTACTTCATCCCGCTTCTTGCCGGCGTCTTTTACTACGCCACCTCAGAAAACAACTGGTCCGACCTGCTCTGGCCGCACATCCCCCACTGGGCCGTCCCCCGCGACCTCGAAGCGATCCGCCAGCTTTTTGAAGGAACGGATACCGCCGCGCCCGTACCTTGGGCCTTGTGGGCCGGGCCGCTGTTGTGGTGGGGCCTTTTCATGCTGGCTTTCTTCTTGGTCAGCATCGCGCTAATCAGCCTCGTCCACCACCAATGGTCGCGCCAAGAGCGCTTGGTATATCCCCTCGCCGCCGTCCCCAACATGCTCCTCGAAAGCTTGGAAAACCCCGCCGCGTCCATTCTCAAAAGCAAGCTATTGTGGCTGGGATTTCTCATTGCTTGGATACTGCCGACCGTCAACATGCTCGACCGAGTATTAGATATCGAGATCATCCACGGCTTCGGCATCCCCGGCGGCCGCATCGAGATCCGTCAATTCGGGCTTAGTTACGGGCTTAACACCGACCTGCTGGTCGTGGGCTTGAGCTATCTGGTCGGCCTCAACGTGCTGTTCAGCGTCTGGTTTTTTCACCTACTCATCGCTGCCGAAGGCGCTCTGCTGAACTGGCTAGGCATTTCCCTGTCGCTGCCGGCCCAGCCCCATGCACCCAACGTACTGCTCGCCCATCAGCAGATTGGCTCGCTCGCGTGCATCGTCGGAATCTCGCTGTGGATGTCGCGCCACTTCCTGCGTCGCCAGTGGCGGCTGATCATCAGCGGTGCCCCAGACCGCGACAACCCGATCTCGCCGCGTACCGCCGCTCTGCTCGGACTTGTCGGTCTGACGTACATGAGCGGCTTTCTCTGGGCCAGCGGCCTGAGTCTGATCTGGAGCATCACCTTCCTGCTAGTCGCACTGGTGATTTTCTTCGGCATCGCCCGCCTGTTGGCCCAGACCGGGATCGGCCGCCTGCGCGCTCCAGCTTCCGTGCCACCGATTCTGACCAATCTCGTGGGCACCGCCCCTTTTGGTGCCCAAGGGCTGAGCGCGATGGGGCTGAGCATGGTCTGGACGGCCGACTTGCAACTCTTTTTGATGGGTACCCTCGCCCACGCCTTCAAGGTCTGCGAGCCAGCCCGGCTCAAAATCAGCGGGCGCAAGCTAGTGTTCTTTTTGTCCGCCGCCATGATCGTTGGCCTCATAACCACCATGGTCTGCTACATATGGCTGGGCTACCGCCACGGATTGATCCACGGGTACCGCTGGTACTTCGTCATGTCGCCGCAATATCACTGGTCTTGGGTCGCCAATTCGATCAACAATCCCAACCCCGCCGAGCCACTGGTAGCCGTGTTTCTCGCCATTGGCGCGGGCCTTGCCGGGCTGCTCGCGCTGGCCCAGTACCGCTTCGCCGGCTGGCCTTTGCATCCAGTGGGACTGGGCATCGCCCTGACCAACACTGTCTCCATCGACTGGTTCGGAATTTTCTTAGCTTGGCTGATCAAACTATTGGCCCTGCGCTACGGCGGTATCCAACTCTACCGCACCCTGCTACCCTTTTTCATCGGCCTGATCTTGGGCACCTGCGTCGGCGTCGGCGGGGCCGCGCTGGTCTATGCGTTTTACTATTACTGAACCAACCGCTGCGACCTAATCGGGATCGCTACCCACACCATCAAGGAGCGCCATTTCTCCGTCTCCTAGCTGCCAGTCGAACAAATCCAAATTATCGCGCAAATGGCTCGTTGAGCTGGCCTTGGGGATGACGATCATATCCTTTTGCA
>VXZF01000102.1 GCA_009845645.1 Gemmatimonadota bacterium
AGCGGTCTAGCCCGGAAGTGGAGGTGCTGCGGGCGCAACAACGCGGTAAAAAAATCCTCCACCCGTTGGGCCACCTGCGCCACTGCTGGCCCGGTCAGGGCTTCGGGTGCCTCACTATCGACGATGCGTTGCAAGCGCGTATTGGCTGCGACCAAATTCTCGTAGCAGTCTCGGATCAGATCGAACTCGGCTCCTGTGGGCAAAGCGCCGGGATCTCCCACCGTCTCCACTTGGCGTCCTGGGGTCCACGGGTGCGGCACTGGGCGGGCCAAGGTCAGTCCCTCGGGCTCGGCAAAGGAAAAGCGCAACTCCTCGCTCGCTAACTCGGCCCGTATCCCGGCCATACCCAACAACTGCTGCAGCAGGGCAAAGCGTGGAGACGGAGGAGGAGACGGGGACATAGGTCCGGTGGTTAGGCGCTGACTTAGCACATCGGCGTCGGGCCGCTCAGCCGCGGCCGTGTTGAATAAAGCGTGGATATTGGCTACGGCCCCGGCCTCGCATAAAGCGCCGTAGGCCATCATGTCGAGCTCTGGTCCGCCGGCTCCTGCCACCGCAGTTTCCAAGCGCTCGGCCGCGGTGTGGGCCGCCAAGCGGCCCCAGTACACCCAACCCACGGTACTGCGATAGGGCAGCTTTGCGCCTTTGAGGGTCAGTTGCTCCATGCCGTCTTCGGGCAGTTTCGCCTCTACCAGACGCGCTTTCAACACTTTTTCGCTGGGTGCTTGGAAAGGCGGCACCACCGCCGGAGTCCCCTCGGCTTGGGCAATGCGACCCATGACCGCCTCGCGCTGCTGGCCGAAATTGAGCCGCGAGACCATACTGGTGGGACTGAAGATGAGTTCTACCGGCGTGCCATCGGGCAACTGCGGCATGTCGGCGTCGGGCAGGATGCGCGTCACCACCCCTTTGGCACCGTGGCGGTTGCTTAGTTTGTCGCCCACCCCCACTGCAGCAGGAAAGTCCATCCGCGCCGCGGCCGACTCACTAATGACTAAGCCATCCTCAAACGTGTCCTCGTCCCACATGATGAAGGCGGTCAACAGATTGTAGCCGCCCCAAAAGTCAGTGGCATCAGGCTCGTATCCCGTCTGCACCAGGGCCGGCTCGGGTTTGTTGCCCTTGGAGGCCAAGCGCTGGTCGTACTGCTGGCGGAACCAACCCGTGGAGTGGATCGGTGCCGCTGTATCGGCTGCGCTCGTCCACTGGCGCATCATATTGATGCCCATCAGGGCGCGATTGGCATCGTCGTGTTCGATAAAGGGCACCATGGAAGCTGAAAAACCCAAGATGCTGTCGGGCGCTTCGACTTCGGCGAGCTCAGCCGAGCCGTCGATCCGTTCGAGCTTACCGTCGCGGATACGGGCACCGCGGGCTACTTCCAGCACTCGGCCGATATTGGGCCCCTCGGGGGTGCAGTGGGGGCACACTAGGCCGTATTGGCTGTCGGGGAAAACGTCTCGGTCGTCAAAAGGCTTGCCAACGATGGGGATCAAAGTCAGCCGCCGCAGATGGGTATAGCGGTCGAGCCAGTTGGTCGCCTGTAGATACTGCGAAGTTTCCCCCAAGTGGAAGTCGCGCATCCAAGCGTCCAAAGGCAGCCAGTTGCGCACCAAGTCGCCGTCCCAAGCCAACTGCTCGGGGGCCGCCTCCAACCTTTGGTCGATAAAGTCGTAGAGCTGCTCGCCTACACAGAGGATCCGCGCTTGATCGAGTTCACGCCGGTCGGGATAGGGGACCACGACCCGATAGTTGCCTTCAATGTGGAAAAGGCCGTCGCGGTCAGGCCGAGGCAAATCTTGGTACTCAACTTCGACCGAGGCATCGCCGAGTCCCAAGCTCAGTTTAATGGAAAAAGTATAGGAGTCCTGTTGTTCGACTTGATAGTCAGCCAGCGGCAAGCGCTCGCCCAAAAGCTGGGGCAGTCGCTGGTGGACGAAAAGGTCAAAGGACTCCCTGTGCCAAGGTACGTCGAGATTCAATGTCATTCGTGTTCCTCCGGGTTATGAATGGCCTGCCAAGCCTGTGAGAGTTGACGGCGACCGTGGTGCAGCCGCGACTTTACTGTGCCTTCGGGAATGCCCAAGCGTTCGGCCACGTCCCGCACTTCGACTTGGGCGTCGTAGATCAAGTGGAAAACTTCGCGCTTGTCCTCGGACAGTTCTTGTACCTGTCGCCGCAGCCAGCGCTGCTGGTCGGCCCGTTCCACTTGGGCGTCGGGGCGTTCGGATGCCGCCTCAATCATCCATTCGGGCACTTGCTGCGTCTCCTGCTCCACGGTTTCAGACAGCATTTCCAGCCGCTGCTCTCGCCGCCTTCGCACGGTGCGCAGGTGGGTCAGAGAGAGATGAGTGACAATGCGGAACAACCAGCCAGCCGCAGAGCCTCGACCGCTCCATTGGCCGGCCCGGTTCCACACTCGCAAGAAAACCTCCTGCACTACATCGTTAGCACTCGCATCGTCGCGGACGATACAGCGCACATGGCGGAGGATCTGCTCCCGATAGCGCTCAAAGAACTGCTGGAATGCGCATTCATCGCGTTCTTTTATTTGCGCTATGAGTTGTGGGTCCGGTATCTGCATCGAGGCTCTCTGCAAGTAAAGACGCCGCCCGGAAAGTACAGGTTCAAAGACGAAGGTGAAAAAGTTCGGAAATCTCATTGAAGGTCGGTTTCCTCCTTGAGTTGACTCGCTAGTCGAGTGCGGTATCTTACCACCAACCGCCTAAAAACCAACCTCAACCTATACTAGATTGAGATCCCATGAGCCTAACGCCAGCCCAACTCGACCAATTCCACCGCGACGGCTACATCATCGTCCCCGACCTGTTCTCCGCCGACGAGATGGACGACGCCCTAGCGGCGATGGAACAGATTTTCTACGG
>VXZF01000166.1 GCA_009845645.1 Gemmatimonadota bacterium
GTCCTCGTCAATCTCAATACTCGTACTTCTACGGTTGAGCTTGGCGGCAGCGCGAGCCGAAGTAAATGTTCCGGCGAATGGATCGAGGACAACATCTCCAGGATTTGAACTAGCGGCAATAATCCGCTCTAGTAACGCAATCGGCTTTTGCGCCGGATGTTCCTCGTACTCAGGCATCCGATAGCGTACCCGTGGAAAGTACCAGGCATTACCGGGCACTTTCTTAGTATTGTATTGGGTGGGAACCGATTTGCGATAGTCAATTAGTTTGCGCTGCGCCCCAGTTTTAGCCTCGACGAGAATGTCGTCTGCATTGAAGGTATAGTGCTTGGGATCCTTCACACAGTGAAATATCGGCTCCCACAGGGAGCCAAAGTACCGCTTTGCTTGAACCCCAGAGCTGTCGTAGTGCCAGACAATCCGCGAGAGGATGGTCAGGCGTTGGCGCAAGAGCAAATCAAACGGCGCGAAACACTGCGTGGCACACATTAAATACAGGCTGCCAGTCGGTTTAAGCTTGCGGATACAGAGATTGAGCCAGTGGGACACCCACGCACAGTAAGCCTTTTCGCTGGGCCATTTGTCGCGTCGCCCGTTGAAGTTCTTGCCTATATTGTACGGCGGATCGACGAATATCAGGTCAATGCTAGCCTCTGGAATCCGATCCGATTCCAGAACACAGACCGCATCGCCGTGGTAGATGATGTGTTGTTCGCTCGAAAACGTCTCCATCACATCCCCTACTCCCCAAACAACGCCGCCACATCCCGCTCTACCTTTTCCCGCCGTTCCTCCGCGGGCAGGTCGTCCATACAGCCCATCGCGCTATAGAACTGGGCGTCGTAGTCGCGGGTTTTGATCACTACCGGCATGGGCACGGCGTGGCCGATGATCAGGGCCTGCTGCTTGGAGTCGAGGCTGGCCAGCACGCTGCGCAGCCCTTCGGTGCCGCTGACGCCGGTGAGTACGGCTTGAATGTCCTTCTCGTCGTTGAGTAGAGCTGTGATGCGCGTGCCGATCTGCGAGAGCACCTCGTCGTCAATGCTCGACGGCCGCTGATCGACGACCAATAGCGAGACATAGTACTTGCGCATCTCGCGGGCAATGGTGCCGAAGATGGTCTGCTTGGCTGCCACGGGGTTGAGGAATTTGTGCGCCTCCTCAATGGTGATCATGAGTTGACGCGGCTGATCTTCCGGGCGCTGAGTGGCGTAGAAGCGCTCGCTCTTTTTGACGTACATCTCGTGGATGCGCCGCGCGATGATGTTGGCCACCAGTAAATAGCACAACATACTCGTCTGCTGCCCGAACTCCAGCACCACGTTGATCCCCTTGTCGAGGTATTCCATGATGCGGTCCACCACGTCGCCGTCTCGTAGCTTGGAGACCATAAAGGGAAAGTTTTCCAGCCGCTTGAGCTTGCGATGCAAGGCGACTAAAGACCCAGCGTGCGCACCGATCTCGCGGGCGAATTCCTCCACATCCGGGCCTTCCAACTTCAAGAGCGTACTCAGCCAGCGCTCTTTGTAAATCGCGTACACCAAGTAGGCTGACTCCACAGCCGTGGGATTGAGCTTCAACTCATCTTGCAGCGGGGCAATGTCTTCGACGGTGATCTGGTTGTAGGAGATATAGACCTCGTGATCCGGCTGCACGCCGCGGGCGCGGGTCGATTGGGGATCTAAGGAAAAAATCGCCACCCGCTCGCCGAAGAGTTGCTTGAGGCCCTTGACGAAAGTCGTGGTAGAGCCGTTTTCCTTCATGGCCTTGAACCCGTACTCGTTGTGCATGTCGAAGATCAGGTTGACGGCCTTGTCGTAGTGAATCAGCCCGCACAGCGCCAGCCGAGTCAGAAAGGACTTACCCGTGCCCGTCTTGCCGAAGATGCCGTTGGAGCGCTCGGCAAAGCGGATCATATCGAGGCAGACCTGCGTATCCATGTCGAGCGGGTTGCCGATGCTGAAGTAGCGACCCTCGGCGTCGCCCTCGCAGCCGAAGATCTTGGCCACGTCGTCGGCCATGGCCTCTTGGACTTCGGAAAAGTGGCTCGGAATGGCCTTGACTGGACGCGGGCCGTCGTCGGCTGCCGCGTCCTTGGGCATCATCAGCATGGGCCGCAGCGAGACGATGTTGTACGTGCTGGTGCCGGCGAGCACTTGGCGCAGGAGCGCGTCTTCTTGGCCCGGCGGATGCAGGAGAATTTCTTGGTTGTTGGCGTCGAGGCGCATGTCGGTGACCATGGAAAAGAAGTCGTTTTTGTCGCCCTCGATGACCACGAACTTGCCGGCCTTCATGTCCTCGACATTCTGCTCGGGGTCCAGCTTCATCTCCAACCCCTCGACTAGCGAGCCTTTGGTGATGACCCCAATCTGCTTCCCGCGACCGGCCGCGGCTGGCACTCCGTTGCGCGCGTATTTTGCCATCGTCAATTGACCACCCGTCGGATAATTGAGCTGAGCCGATCATAGTCGTCGCTGAGGAGCCGCGACAGCTCCTTGCCCATCTGCACCAGATAGGACGGCGCGTGGGCGTGGGCGCGCACTGTGTGGCGCAACACTGCGATCACCAGCTCGTCAGTGGGTATTTTGGACGTGTTGAGAATGCTGCGCAGATAGTCGTCGGTGCGCGTGAAGGACCGCACTTGCTCGTCTGAGCACAAGTACACAAAACTGTGGATGCGTGCTGGCTGCGGCGGCAGGATCTGCACGGACTCGTCGCCTTCCAAGTAGCCGATGACGAGGGCTTGGAACTCCGTGCGCAACAACTCAAAAATTTGCGGCTGCTCTAGGCGCAGTTCCTCTTCGGTCTTGCCATAAGCCGTGGGCCGACGGTTCGGCTCGATGGAGTGCGTAAATACGTTGAACACAATGCCGACTACCGGCA
>VXZF01000504.1 GCA_009845645.1 Gemmatimonadota bacterium
ACGGCTTCATCGTGGTCGAGCGCTACCTAATGCACAAGCGCGGCCTCTTTCCCAATCAAGTCCACCGAGGCCCTCTGAGCTTTGCGCTCGATGCGGAGACGTGCGCTGAAATAGATCGTCTGTTCGACCTGCTACAGGACGTGCTATGATCGACTCAAAGCGCATGCAGGCGGTACAGAGCCCAGTGATCCCGCACGTGGCCGCCCTCATCCGCGACAATCTAGGCACCATTTCCCTCGGCCAAGGTGTGGTGCACTATCCGCCGCCGCCGCAGGCCATGCAGGCGATTGCCCGCTTCGGCGGCGAGATTGTCGAACACCACTATCAAGCTGCCCGGGGCCTGCCCGAACTTAGGGAAGAACTGCGCCAGAAACTCGCGTGCGAAAATCAAATCGAGGTAGGCGACGACCAACTCTTGATGGTCACGGCCGGCTCCAACATGGGTTTCTATCACGCCTTGCTTGCCGTTGCCGATCCGGGCGATGAGATCATCGTGATGTCGCCTTTTTACTTCAATCACGAAATGGCCGTCGGCATGGCCAATTGCCGGGCTGTCCTCGTGGCTACGGACGATGCCTATCAGCTCGACCTCGACGCGATTGAGGCCGCGATAACGGCGCGCACCCGCGCCATTGTTACGATCTCGCCCAACAACCCAACGGGTGCGGTCTATCGGCCCGCGGACTTGGCGGTGGTCAATCGGCTCTGCCGCGAGCGCGGTCTTTACCACTTTGCCGACGAGGCGTACGAGTATTTCACTTACAGCGCGGCCCAGCACTTTTCGCCCGGCTCACTGCCCGCAAGCGCGGAGCACACGATCTCGCTATTTTCCTTTTCCAAGGCATACGGCCTCGCCAGTTGGCGAGTCGGCTACCTCGTGGCCCCACGGCACCTGTTGGGCGCGCTGGAAAAGATCCAAGACACCGTGCTCATTTGCCCGCCGGTCATTTCGCAACGCGCCGCACTCGGTGCCCTCGCGGCCGGAGCTGCTTACTGCAAGAACCATCTAGCGGATATGGATGCGGTGCGTCGGCTTTGCCTAGAGCGACTCGGCGCGCTCGGCGAGCGGGTGCAAGTACCGGCGGCCGAAGGAGCCTTTTATTTATTAGCGCGTCTGCAAAGTGACCTCGACGCTATGGACGTGGTCGCTCGCTTGGTGCGGGAACACAAGGTCGCCGTCATTCCCGGCAATGCCTTTGGATTGAGCGCGGACTGCTATTTGCGCGTTGCCTATGGTGCCCTGCGCCAAGAGGATGTGGCCGAGGGTATGGATCGGCTCGTCGGGGGCTTGGAGCAGATTATCTCCGCTTGACACGGTAGGTTATTTTAGCGTATGTTTCGGCTAACAGAGAGCGACCTGAATCGGCGTGAAGAATACCTCAGAGGAAGTTTTCCACTCCTCTACGACGTGGAACTTCGACAAACATTGTATTCGGTATTCTGGCGGGTTGGTCGCTCTTCTTTTTTACTTCTGCTCGCCCTCCTGCTTCTGCCAGCGGTTTTACGCGCCCAATCCCTCGCCATTGCCCCGAATGCGCTCGATTTAGGTGTAGTTGGCGTTGGCGTCGAGGTGCGAGCGCCTGTTTCCCTCGAAAATCTGCAAGACGATTCGCTCGAAGTGATCGTTGGTATTAGCGGTGCTGGTTTTGGTGCATCTCCGGATACACTGCGCTTGGACGGCAAGGGCAGTAGCAGTGTCGAAGTGCGCTTCAGTGCTACTGTAGCCGGAGAGTATGCGGGCGAACTGACGTTGCAGGTAGTTGCCTTGTTCAAAGACGAGCGCTTGGTCGTGCCGCTCCAAGCGGTAGCCGTCGTTCCGACCCTAACACTTTTGCCGACCGCAGGGTTGGATTTTGGCGCGGTACCCGTCGGGCAGGTGGCAACGGCGACCGTTACTGTCAAAAACACGGGTACCGTGCCCGTGACGGCTGGGCAGATGAAAGTTGCCGATCTACGGGGGCCCTTTAGCATTGAGGGCGACGTTGGCCCTTGGCCCGCTCCCGGCGGTGAAACGCAGATCGACATTGCGTTTACACCGACGCGCGCGGGGCCGATAGCGACTAAACTCGTCGTCACCTCACCCGACTTTGGGAATTGGTCCATTCCCCTGCGGGGGAGCGGTTTGGTGCCGCAAGCGGCTTTTTCGCCCCTCCCGCAAGTGGGTCTCGACTTTGGCGCTGTCGAAGTGGGCCAGCGCCTGACGCGCCGCGTGACCGTCCTCAATCAGGGCCAGGCCGAACTGCACATTGAAAACGTCGCCATTGAGGGCGCGGCGTTTGCCCTCGGAGGCGGGGACTCGTCAGTAACCATTGCCCCTGCGGGACGGCTCGATCTGAGCGCGGCGTTTGTGCCGCAGAGCGAAGGCGACCAAAGCGGCATCCTGCGTCTGTACACTAGCGATCCGCAAGCTGCCACTGTTGCCATCCCCCTCGCGGGTCGTGGCCAAATTAGCCCGCCGCGCATCGAGATTATCAATGGCGACATTGATTTCGGCAGCGTGCCCATCGGCGGAACCGCACGCGGCCATTTGCTGTTGTGGAACAAGGGCGGTCAGCCGGGCGTGGTGGGAGTCTCCGTGGCTGCGGACGAGAGCGTTGAATTTGGTCTCGAACAGCACTCCGTCCTCGTCCAGCCTAAAGCCAGCGCCCCAGTGGCGCTGAGTTTCTCGCCCAAAGAATCCGGTCCGCGCCAAGCCATTCTCCAAGTCGAGGCCGAAGCCGAGCGCCAGACTGTGCGCTTGCAGGGCGTAGGCCAGTTTTTCGCCCTCAGCCCGGCGACCGTGGACTTTGGCCGCGTCGCTGTCGGCGAAAGCAGCAGCCGAGTCGTCGAAATAGCCAATGTGGGCAACGCCGACTTTG
>VXZF01000114.1 GCA_009845645.1 Gemmatimonadota bacterium
TCGGGCACGTTGACGATGTGGAGAATGATTCGGGTGATTTTCACGGGAGCCTCCTCTAGGCCCAGATGGGCCAGTCGCGTTCTTGGAGCTTGCGCCAGAGTTTGTCGAAGTCTGCGCTGCCGTCGTCTTCGCGTTCGGTGAGGCGGACGCCGGGGGCAAAGGCTTCGTCAACGCCTTGTTTCATGAGGCGCTCGGCCTGGCGCAGGTTGCGGTAGTAGTGTTCGAGGCCGCCGGGCAGGGTTACGACGGAGAAGTGGCGCGGCCATTGCGGCGCGGGTACGTCGCGGTAGCGCTCGATTGCGTCTTCGTCTAGTTCTACCCCCAAACCGGGGCCTGTGGGCACCTGCATAAAGCCGCGCTGGACTCGATGCGGCTCGACGATTAGGTCGTCTTCGTACGTGTGATGGGCAGTTACGCCCGGCAAGGTAGCCGTGTGCATGACCGCGCCGAGGTGGCAGGCGAAGGCCGCGGTGATGCCGGTGCCGACGTATTGCAAGAGGATCGGGGTATTGGCCGCGGCAAAGGCCCAAGAAGCGGCCAGCGCGTTGCGGATGGTCTCGTGGCTGCAAAGAGCGCCGTCGAAATCGCCAGCGCGCAGCCCAAGCCAGGGGCCGGAAGGCTGGCGCGAAGGGCCGTCGAAGATGGTGCTGACGCCGTGGAGGTAGAAGGGAATGCGGATTTCTTGGTGCAAGCGCCGCCAGCCCTCGATGTCATAGGCGAAGATCGGCTCCTCGATCCCTTTGATTATGGGAATTTGTTCCAACTGGCGCAGGATGGGCAAAGCTTTTTCCACGTTGACGAGTGCGCCGTTGAAGTCGAATTCAATGCGGAAGTCGGGTGGAGCGGCTTCCTGCATGGCTTGGGCTTGTTCGACTACATCGTAGAAGGCGCGGGCTTTGCATTTCAGCCCGCGATAGCCTCGGGAGGCGGCTTCTTGTACCTCGGCGGCTGAGTCCTCGGGCGACATGCTGGGCATCCACCAACCCATGCTCACCCACTCCCGCACCTGTTGGCCCATCAGTTTCCAGGCGGGCAGCCCGAGGTGTTTGCCCATCAAGTCGTAACAGGCCATGTCGAGGTTGAAGCGCCCGGTGCCCATGACGTGGTCGAACGGGTTGGTGCCGAGGTAGGCGTCGAATAAGCTCTGCTCAAAGGGCGGGCCGGGGTTTTCGCCCAAACCGATTAGGCCGGTATCGGTGCGGAATTTGTACACGGTTACCTCTTCGTTCATGCCGAAGTGGTAGAACGCTTTGCGGATGCGATCCTCGTAGGGGATGCGCAGGGGAATGACTTCGATGGTGGTGATTTTCACGACGTGGCTCCTGTGGGGCATGGGAGGCGATTTTGTGGCCAGAGATATAGGCAATTCAGGCGAGGAATGAAAGCCTGCAATTTTCCCCATGCCGCGCGCGTTGCTTGGGAGCGATGGTGCGTCTACTTTCCTGTCATGTTAAAATCAAAAGCAACTAGTCTCTGGTTCCTGTTGGTCGGGGCTGTCGCCGCGTGGGGTGTCGAGGCTCCGTTTAGCCGGGGCGTCAACCTGACCAATTGGCTGCAAGCGTCCAGTGCTCAGAACGTGCACTTTGCCAAGTTTGGCCGAACCGATTTCGAGCAGATCCAACAGCTCGGCTGCGACGTGGTGCGCCTGCCGATCAACCTGCACGCCATGACCAGCGGCCCGCCGGATTACCGCATCGATCCCTTGCTCTACGACTTTCTCGATCAAATCGCGGATTGGGCTGACGAGTTGGGGCTGCATCTGATTTTGGACAACCACACATTTGATCCGGCGGTGAATACTTCGCCGGACATCGGCGATGTGCTAGTGCCGGTGTGGACGCAGCTCGCCGCGCACTTTGCTGCGCATCCGGCCCATCTCTACTACGAGATTCTCAACGAGCCGCACGGCATTAGCGACGCGACTTGGAACGCGATTCAGCAGGAGGTGATCGCCGCGATCCGACAGGTGGATCAGCGGCACGCAATCGTCGTTGGCCCGGCCAACTGGAACAGCTTCCGCAACCTGAACCGGATGCCGGTCTTTGCCGACGACAACCTCGTGTACACGTTTCACTTCTACGAGCCGTTCGTCTTTACCCACCAAGGCGCTAGCTGGACTAATCCCTCCTTGGTGCCGCTGCGCGGCGTGCCCTTTCCCTACGAGCGGGCGCGCATGCCGGCGTTGCCCTCGTCCTTGCAGGGCACGTGGGTTGGCACGGCGCTGGGCAATTACAGCCAAGAGGGCACTATCACGCAGATGCGGATACTGATTGACGAGGCCGCGGCCTTTCAGAAGGATCGCGGCGTGCCGCTGTTTTGCGGAGAGTTTGGGGTGTACAGTCCCAACAGCGACAACAGCGACCGCGTCTTGTGGTACAAGGTGGTGCGGCAGCACATGGAGGAGCGGGGTATAGCGTGGACCATTTGGGATTATCGCGGTGGTTTTGGGCTGTTTGAGCGCGGGTCAGACGAGTTGTTCGAGTTTGACCTGAACGTGCCGCTGCTGGAGGCGTTGGGGCTGAACGTGCCGCCGCAGCGAGATTTTGTCGCCGAGCCAGACCAACAGGGGTTTGTGCTCTACGAGGACTCCCTTGGCCCACACATGGCCGAGTCCAACCACCTCAGTGCGGGCACGGTTGATTACTATGACGAGGCGGACCCAGCGGTGGGCCGCTACTGCATGCGCTGGACTGGGGTGCCGCTCTACGGGTTTATTGGCTTCGACTTCAAGCCCTTCAAGGATCTGTCTGCGTTGGCCGCGACGGGCTATGCGGTCGAGTTCTGGGTGCGGGGAGATACCCCGGGATCGTCGTTTGACATTCGCTTGGTCGATACGGATACCGAAGACCCGGACG
>VXZF01000085.1 GCA_009845645.1 Gemmatimonadota bacterium
GCGCCCTGCCAAGGCCGCACGCCGCGCATCAGCGAGTCGGTGCAGAGCAGGAGGTCGCCCGCCTGCAAGACCGGCTGCTCGACGAGTCCCATCGGGTCGGTTCCGTCCACTAGGTCTTGCGGGGCTGGCACTGTGCTGTTGTGGCTGGCTCGTACTACGACCAAACCTCCGTCCTCTGCGCCCACGTCCGCCAGCGCCCAGAAGGCCCGCACTCCTTGGCAGAAGCGATGCCCGTTGTACTGGCGGTACGCCCGCGACCAATCCACCCACTCGTCGCCTCCGGACAGGTCCGTCGTCTCGGTACATGACTCGACGAGTCGCGGCGATTCGTCGAGGCGGAAGCCCTCGCCGCAAATTTGCTCCAGATACTGCATTAGCACGGGATGCTCGCGCAGGGCGCGCAGGGGATTGCAAACGGGCGACGTCCAGCGCAGCGGCCCGTTGTTAGACGCTAACTGGTCCAGTGCCTGATTGCAGGCGTTTAGTTCGGCTGCCGTCAGGACGCCGGGGACGATCATATACCCCGCCACGTCGAAGCGGTAGTTTTCCTCGTTGGTCATTGTCTTGTCGTCCATGAGGTCCTCCTCGCAGTTCTCGTGGAATCGACCGATCCCTTTGTGATCCTCCGGCAATTTGGTATCATTTTAGCCCTTGGACAAACGACGCGCAACGGAAACCTTATGGCAGAGGAGGTCCCCTGTGAAAATCACTCAAGTAGAGCTATACGAAGTCGAAATCCCGCCGATCCCAGTGATCGCCCGCTACTTTCCCAAGATCTACGACATCACCCTCTGCCGCGTGCAGACGGACGAGGGCTTGGAGGGTTGGGGCGAGTTTCTCAGCAAAAAGTCTGCTGGTCAGGAGCAAGCCGACGCGCTCGTGGGACAGGACCCGCTGGCTTTGGACCCGTACAATCGTCCAGACGCCTTCACCTGCGCGCTGCTCGACATTGCGGGCCAAGCCTATGGCATCCCGCTGCACCGCTTCTTCGGGGCGCAGGTGCGCGACAAGGTGCCGGTGTCGTACTGGTCGTGCCCCATGACGCCAGAAGAGACCGCGGCCGAGGCGGAAATAGGGGCCGAGCTGGGCTTTAGCAACCACAAGCTCAAGGCGCGCTCGTGGAATATCGTCGAGACGGTGCGGCTGATGAAAGAAGCGGCGGGGGCCGACTACACGGTCGGCGTTGATCCCAATACTGAGTTTGCCTTGCTGCCCACTGGTGCGCGCTTGGCGAGCGAGTTGGAGCCTTTTGGCACGGTGTCGGTCTTCGAAGATCCCATTCTCAAAAACAACCTTGAATGGTACCGCATCCTGCGCGAGAAGACCCACATCCCCATTGCGCTGCACCTGGGGGCACCGTCCGGCGTGCTGGCGGCGCTCAGGGCCGAGTGCATTGACTACGTGAACTTGAGTAGCTCGGCGATGGTGGTGCGGAAGGCGGCGGCGCTGGCGGAGGCTGCGGATGTGCCCTGCTGGGTTCAGATGGGCGGGTTGTGTACTGGGGTGCTGGCGGCTTACTCGGTGCATGTACAGGCGACGCTGCCCAACGCCACGCTGCCCTGCGACGAGCTGCCTTTTACGCGGGAGGCCGATGTTGTGGCCGAGGGGCTGGCGCTGGAGAAGGGACACTTTGCCGTGCCGACAGGGTCGGGGTTGGGGATTAAGGTCGATATGGAGGTGGTGGAGCGGTACCGCGTTGCTTGAGAAAGTTTGCTCATATGGAAATTAGGATTGCTGAAGTAGATTCAGATTTAGAAATAGTTGGTAGTTTGTTGATTCAACTCAGACCTAGCTATGACCTACGCACTCTAATCTCTCAGGTTAGGGCCCAGCGAAAGAGAGGTTACACCGTCGCTTATATCAAGGATGAAGGTCAGGCGATTTGTGCGGCGGGATCTGTAATGTAGGAGTTTCAGGTTTGAGACCAGTTCTGCTGTTTGATCTTGGCGACACCCTTGTCCAGTACTATCGCAGGGAAGAGTTTCCTCCTTTGCTGAGGGCAGGAATTTACGCAGCCAAAGAGACACTGGAGCGTTTGGGACACGATTCGCCTTCGGATTCTGAGATTGAGCGCGATGTCGCGGCTGAGAACTACGAAGCCAAGAACAGTCGCGTCCGTCCACTCCACAAGAGGCTTGGTCGTATCTTTGCGGTCGCACCTTGCGTTTCAGAGGAAGAGTGGCTGCCGATCTGTCGTGCCTTCCTCGCGCCCATCTTTTCTATTGCCAAGATCTATGAAGACACCCTTCTGGCTCTGGATGCGTACCTGGCGGATGGCTACCGCGTAGGAATCCTGTCGAACTGTCCCTGGGGTTCACCGAGTGAGCCTTGGTTTGAAGAACTGCGGCGACACGGTCTTTCGACGCGATGTGAGGTGGCTATCTTTTGTTCAGATGTGGGATGGCGGAAGCCCGCCCAACCTATGTTTCGCCGCGCATTGGATCATTTCGGATGCAAACCAGAGGAGTGCCTGTTTGTCGGAGATAATCCTAGGTGGGACATTACGGGCGCGAGACGAGCGAAAATGATTCCCGTGCTCATAGACCGCATGGGCCACGTGGATGTGAGTTCGGAACTGGTTATCCGATCCTTGTTTGATCTAAAGCCAGTTCTCAAACAATTAGATTAGACGTGTTTTTCTTAACAAGACTGTGATAATGAATAAGTCAGACAGTTACGGACCCGACCCCAAGCCGAGTATGTTGCTGTCACCGGCGCAGCTAGACGAGTTCAAAGCAGAGGGGGTACTCGCTATTCCGGGATTGGTACCTCCTGATGTGCTTGACGGATGGCAGGATCAGATGCGCGCCGCTTGCTCTGGCGGCGTGGACCTCGATGATCCCAACAC
>VXZF01000496.1 GCA_009845645.1 Gemmatimonadota bacterium
GCGATTTCCAAGAACTCGTCCGCGTGGCCATTGGCTCGCAAAGCGAGGACCAAGGGCACTATCGCATCGCCGTGCGGCTGCTTCTGCTAGGCGATTTCGCGGCGGCGGCACTACCTCAAGTCGAGCCTATAGACCCAAGATCACACGACCTAAGTTACTTCGACGACTCTCCCTCAGTACCAATGAGCGCCGATTCACTCACAGCACCAGTCAGCGCCGATTCGCTGATGCTAGCCACCGCCGATTCACTCGCGGTACCAGCCGTAGCCGATTCGCTAACAGCACCTGCCACCGACTCTCTCGCAGCACTAGTCAGCGCCGATTCGCTGACGACGCCCGCTACCTTTGACTCCCTCGCAGTGTCCGCGACCACCGATTCCCTAAGGCTATCAGCTACAACTGATTCACTCGCAGTGGACACCCCCGACTCGCTGACGACGCCCCCTATCGCCGATTCACTCGCGGCAGACGAACTCGTATTTTTCGTCCCCGAGGCACCCTATACCGGCCTGCTCGTCGACGTCCGCGGTCTCGGGCTGCAACCGAGCATCGCGCCGAGGGTGCTCAGCGCGGCTGGGCACGTAATTCACGGCGCGGCCACCGTGGACCGCAGCCTCGCCACGGACTACGGAGTTGCCGGCTACGACGACGACATCGACCACGCTTACACCAGCGAACGGCTCGGCGGGGAAGAGGCCAATCCTTTCGTCGTCAGGGCCACGGGCACGGCTGGTCGCTACTCGGGCGACGCCGTCCTCGACGACTTCGATGCCATCCAAGTGCTGCAAGCCGACGAGGTCGGCGGCTTCTTGCGCCAAGGCCGGGTGACTTTCCTCCTCGGCCCTTCGGCTGAGCTCTGGTCGAAGCCCGCGCCAGCGGCCTTCGATGACGCCTATTTCGATTCTACCTATACAGACACTTTCATCTTAGAAGGAACAAAAAATGAGTTTGAGTTTTACGGAGAAATGGAATCAAGCGATCTCCAAGAATAATTCGCTGGTCTGCGTCGGACTAGATTCCGATCCCGCTCAGCTACCTGCCAGCGTCCGCGCCAAAGCCGATCCCGTCCTCTACTTCAACCAGCAAATCATCGACGCCACCTGCGATCTCGTCTGCTGCTACAAGCCCAACTTCGCTTTCTACAACGCCCTCGGCGCAGACGGCTTTGCCACGCTCAAACGCACCCTCGACTACATTCCCGAGGACATCCCGGTGCTCATCGATGCCAAGGTCGGCGACATGGGCAATGTAGCCGCGCAATATGCCCGTGCCTTTTACGAGGTCCTCGGCTGTGACGCGCTAACGGTGAACCCCTATATGGGCCACGACTGCGTCGCACCTTTCACCGCATACCAAGACCGCACCACCTTTCTCGTCTGCCTGACGTCCAACCCTGGTGCCGACGACTTTGAAAAACAGCTCATGGGCAACCGGCCCCTATACGAGCGCGTCATTGCCAAAGCCCACGAATGGAACGCGGCCAACAACATCGGCCTAGTCTTCGGTGCGACCCAACCCGAGCACTTGGCTCACTTCCGCTCCCTAGCGCCGGACATACCCTTGCTAATACCCGGAGTCGGCGCGCAAGGCGGCTCTATAGAGCTAGCGGTCAAAAACGGCTGCGACGCTCGCGGCGCGGGCATCCTCATCAACTCCTCGCGCGGTATCCTCTACGCCTCCCAAGACAGCGATTTCGCGGCTGCAGCGCGGCAGGCGACCCTAACCCTGCGCGACGCCATTAACGCCCACCGCCCTTGAGCCATTATTGCCATCGCGCATAGCTATCCCTATTTTTTTTGCAACGAGTCGGGGTGTGGCGCAGTCCGGTCAGCGCACCTGCTTTGGGAGCAGGATGTCGTCGGTTCGAATCCGACCACCCCGACCACCACTTTCCCTCCAGCACCTTTCTCTTCGCACAGCGAAATTCGCACTTCTTTCACGGCAAGGATGAATCATGGCACGAGAAATCAAGGCTTTGCTCGACGAGGAAATCGCCGCGTACGCAGCGCGCAATCCCCGCTCCCAAGCAATGTTTGCGCGGGCCAAGCAATCGCTGCCGGGTGGCAACACCCGCACCGGCATCCACATTGACCCTTTTCCCTTGTACGCCGACCGCGGCGAGGGAGCCTATCTCTACGACATCGACGGGCACCGCCTGATCGACTTCGTCAACAACAACACAGCCCTGCCCTTGGGCCACGCCCATCCCGCCATCGTCACTGCTCTGCAGGAGCAAATCGCCCTCGGCACTGGGTTTTCGCGGCCCCTCGCCCTCGAAGTGGAGATGGCCGAGATGCTCCGCGCGCGCATGCCCGCACTGGAAAAAATGCGCTTTTGCTCCTCGGGCACCGAAGCCGTACTCAACGCCTTGCGCGTAGCGCGGGCCCATACCGGGCGCACCAAGATCGCCAAGTTCGAGGGAGCCTATCACGGCATTGACGACAGCGCGCTAGTGAGTTACTTGCCGCCGCTGGGGCCGGAGTTGGGACCAGCTAACAAGCCGCAGGGCGTGGCCTCTTCGGCCGGGCTGATGGCCCACACCCTCGACGAGGTGGTCGTGCTGCCGTTCAACGACGCGGCGGCCTGCGCCGAGATCATCGGCGACTGCACCCAAGACCTAGCCGCCGTGATTGTGGATCCGCTCTCTACGGCCGCTGGACTGACGCTACCAGAGGCCGGTTTTTTGTCGAGCCTGCGCGAGGCGACCACCCGTGCTGGTGCCCTACTGATCTTCGACGAAATCGTCAGCTTCCGCTTCGGCCCGGGCGGGACGCACACGGCTTATCAAGTGCGGCCCGATCTGGTCTGTTTGGGCAAGGTAATCGCCGGTGGGACGCCCGGCGCAG
>VXZF01000143.1 GCA_009845645.1 Gemmatimonadota bacterium
ATACCAGACGATAACGCTGCCGATTTCAACGCCAGCGTCCGCGCACTGCTGCCCGACCTGTGCGATCTCGTCGGCGCTCATGCTCGGATCTAGCTCCTTGCCCTCGGCAAAGACCAGTTCCACGGCTTGGTAGCCAGCATCTTCGCACAACCGCAACGTGTCCTCCAGCGACATGCTTCCCAAAATGATCTGCGTGATTCCTATTTTCATAGCACACCTCTATTGAATGTATTTAACGCGCTCAGTATGTTATGGGCCATCGCATCCGGCCCGCGATTTATTTTGCGCCGACTGCTTTGGTCGGCGGTTAGAACATTTTACCCCTTCAACAAGGAGAACAAAATGGCTAAAAGAAAATCCACCAAACGCAAAAAGGGCAAAAAGGATTTTCAGATCGGCTTTGTCGGCGTCGGGCGCATGGGAGCTAACATGGCCCTCAACCTCAATGACAAAGGCTTCAATATCTCGGCTGTATTCGACGCCAACCGCCGCTCCGCCCGCAGCCTAGCTAAAGGGCTTGGTTGCGCTGCTCCCAAAACCCTAGCCGAAGTTACGGCCCTCTCCGATGTGGTCATCACCGTGGTCACCGACGACGCGGCCATGCGCTCGATCTTTTCCACTTCTGGCGATTCGCTGCTGACCGACGCCAAAGGCACGACCTTTATCAACTGCGCCACCATCTCGCCCGCGGTCCACGTCCAAGTCGAAGACCGCGCCGCCGCAGTCGGTGCTTCCTCCCTCGAAGGCTGTATGGCCTCTAGCATCACCCAAGCGCGCCAAGGCACGCTGTATTTGATGTGCGGCGGCAAGCGCAGCGTCTTCAACCGCGTCCGGCCCATCCTCGACGCCCTGAGCGTCGATCTTCGCTATATCGGCCCGGCCGGTCAAGCAGCCCAAGTCAAGGCCCTCGTCAACATGGTCATGAACATCAACACCGCCGGCTTAGCCGAGGGTTTGGGCCTAGGCCAAGCCCTCGGACTGGACCTGAAGACGCTAATGAAGGTCTTCTCCCAGACCGGAGCCAACTCGCGAGTCTTGGAGACCGACGGCGAGGACATGACCATCCGCGACCACGAGTGCTATTTTTCCGCGGACCACGCGGCCAAGGACTCCGGCATTGCCCTCGCCCTGGCCCGCCAAAATAAGCTCAGTCTGCCACTGGCGCAGGCGACCAAGCGCCAGTACGACAAAATGAAAAAACTGGGCCTCGGCGACCTCGACAAATCGGGCATCGCCGAACTGACCTTTCCCGGTCGCAAAGGCTCCAAGTAGGAACCATTTTCCGAGGGGCAGGTCGCCGCAGATCTGTCCCTCTCTTCACTAGATCCGCCCGTGCCGGATGTCCACCATCCGCTGGGTCAGTTCAAACCGCAGTTCTTCCCCACTAAAGAAGCGGACGAACTCATCGACCATAATCGAGAAATAGCGGCCAAACGTCTCGGGCGCATACCAAGCTACATGGGGGCTGACAAAAGCGTGGGGCAAGTGGCGCAAACGGCTGTCTTTGGGCAGCGGTTCTGGGTCGAAGACATCGAGTCCGGCGATTAGCTCGCCCCGTATGAGCCGCTGCGTCAGTTCCTCGTAATCCACCACCGGCCCGCGACAGCAATTGATCAGGATACGGCCACGGCCCAGCAAATCGAGCTCCCGCGCCCCGATCATTTTTTCGGTCTTAGGCGTATGTGGGACTTGGACGACGAGGATATCGGCGTGTTGCAACACCTCGTCGAGCGAGCCGCGCACAATCCCCAGCTTCGCGGCCACTTCCTCGGACAAATACGGATCAGCGACGCGCAAATCCACCCGAAAGGGGCTTAGCAATTCGACCAATCGCTGACCCACGTGCCCGCAGCCAACCAACCCGACTTTCTTCCCGGTCAATTCGCCGTGGACAAAATCGTCGTTGCCCGCCCGCGCCCATTGCTCCTCACCCGCCATCATCTGCCGATAGACCCCAGCCCCATTGCGCAAACACAGTAACATCAGGGCTAAATCCCACTCGGCCACCGGCGCGGCCGAGGCGATATTGTCGGTATCCACGGCCAACACGCCGCACTCCCGAGCCGCCGCCAAGTCGATGCCCGTGCCAAAGCGATCCCCGCTGACACCGGCGATCCGCAAGTCAGGAGCCCCTTCAAATACAGCTCGCGTCAACTCGGGTAGCCGACCCCCGAGACGGATCACGCCTTCACAACCAGCCAACGCCTCGATAAAGGCCTGCTCGGACAGGCGCTCCGTCGGCTCGACGACCTCGACCACTTGCCTTAGACGCGCCAAGTCCTCTAGCCGTGCATAACCGTGTGGATCGACCAACACCTTAGATTTCACATCCTAGCTCCTCATTCCGACCGCGTGGCGAGCCATTCGACTGCGGCTTGCCGCCGCGCCTGCGGCGTGTCCGCGCTCGCTGGCAAGCGATGCAATTCCCAAGCGATCCCATGCGTCAAGGTCTCGCCCACCTGCAAATAGACCCAAGGGCTCAACAGCTCTAGCTCGGTGTAATCAGGGCAAGTATAGACCTCGGCACTCAGCCCCCCATCCGGGTAGCGCTGGGTCCCATCACGACGAAAGAACTCGGCCATGACCACATCGCCGACAATGCCAGCCAGCCAGCGGTCCGAGTCGGCCCCAGTCTTCTGCGCCTCCTCTGGATCGGGAACAAAAATGCCAATGTCGCCCTCAATAGTGAAGTTGCGCATGGCCACGCCCTCGGCAAAGCCAAAAGGATGATAGCGCAGATCGAAGTGACTGTGCGGATTGAGTGGATAGAGGGTCTGCTCGGGCGGCTGGATCTGGGTGACGTTCCAAATAGTGTAGCGCAACGGCTCGACCTTGGCATCG
>VXZF01000564.1 GCA_009845645.1 Gemmatimonadota bacterium
CTTAGGCATGGGCGAGCGGCCCGGGATCTGGCAGTCGGTAGTGCCGAGCGAGCGCCGGGCCAATATCGTGTTGTTGCCCGACCTGCCGGTCCAATCTGCGCTCGTCGGCGATGTGGCGATTGCGCCTGTGGCGTTTACGCCCAACGGCGATGGGATCAACGACGCGGTGGAGATCAGCTTTATGGTCTTCAAGGCAACGGGCATAAAGCCACAGGTGCAGATTTTCGACGTCGCCGGTCGGTTGGTGGCGCGGCTGGTTGGTAGCGAGGGTGTTGGACGTTGGCACTTTCGCTGGTCAGGACGCGTTGCGGACGGCGCATTGGCGTTGCCGGGGATGTACCTCTGTCGGATTGACCCGGGGACGGCAAGCGGTAGCGCGGCGATTTTGCGGCCCCTTGCCTTGGCCTATTAGTCCTTCAACCTCAATGAACAAAGGTAGATAGGTAGATAGCATGGCAGTTAAGACGTGTTTGATGATCGGTGCCAGCGGCATGGCCGGGGGCTGGATCGAGCGGATGACTCAGCAACTTGGCGATAGAATTCAGATCGTCGGGCTAGTGGATGTCAACGAGGAAGTGCTCTCAGCACAAGGAGCTAAGCTCGGCTTGGTTGCCGATCAGCTCTTTGCCGATTACCGAGAAGCTTGCGCCAAGGTACAGGCCGATTTCTGCGGCATTGCCACCCCGCCGCAATTTCACAGCCCGCAGGCCATCACTGCGCTGGAGGCGGGGATGCCGGTTATCTGCGAGAAGCCGATTGCCGATACCTTAGAAGCGGCCAAGGCCATGGCGGCCAAGGCCGAGGAGACGGGGTTGCCGTGTGCGATTATCCAGAATTATCGCTACGCGCCCAACAAGCAGGAGGTGGTGCGGATTCGCGAGGAAGGGCGACTGGGGCGGCTACAGCACATCTTTGGCCGCTACGCCTGCGACTATCGCCAATACAAGTCGTGGGGCAAGGAGTGGCGACACGACATGGATTTTAGCCTGCTCTTTGAAGGCTCGGTGCATCACTTCGATATGATGCGATTTTTAGCGGGGGGGGATTGCGAGGTGTTGCAAGGGTTTGGGTGGAACCCGGCGTGGTCGAGTTTTAAGCACTATTCGAGCGGGTTTTATCTGATGAGGATGGACAATGGAGTACACACGGCGTACGAGGGGAACAGTTCGGCGGCAGGGATTACGAGTTGTTGGCACCGCGAGTACTATCGCCTAGAGTTCGAGGAAGGGACGGTGGAGATAGGAGCGGGAGACGAGGTGCGAATTTATCGGGTGGAGCAGGAGGTGGAGGTGTATGCCGCACCGACGATGGAGTGGGCAGGGCACGATTATTTGTTCAAGGAGTTTGTGGATTGGCTGGAGGGAGGCAAGGCGTCGGCAACGAGAATTGAAGATAATTTGCAGAGTTTCGCGTTGGTGATTGCGGCGATGGAGACGACGATGGATGGACAGCCCAAGCGAATTGCGGATTATCTGTAAGATGATGCAATAAGGAAGGGCTGGGGCGTAGGGGCGACCGGCCGGTCGCCCCTACGGGAACACTGATCCTAGCCGTCGTTGCCGCCGCGCAGTAGGAACACGCCCATCGCGCCCATAAGCAGTGGCAGCGTGGCGTCGATGAGAATCCACACGAGGGAGGCTGTTTCCGCTCCTACGGCCGTGAATTCAGGACTGTACAGGATAAACCAATTCCAGAAGAACATGATGCCCACGCACAGGAAGCCGTAAAACTGGACGTTGGCGGCAACAAATTCGCGCGTGACCGTTCCGCTGTCCTCCGCGTTGTCAGCGGCTTTCTTGCGGAGGTAGCCGAATATCACGCCCAACGCGATGGCCAGCACCATCAATGGGTTCAAGATGTTCCAAAGCGAGCTGTACGGCTGTCCTTCGCTAGAGACGTGATAGAGCGGTTCGACTACGGTGTGGACTGCGACCGCAACCGCCATCAAGACGAGAAATAGGCCACAGATTCGTTTGAGCGTATTCATGATTCCCTCCCATGTGATGTGGTTGAATTTCCCCTCAAGTTAAGACTTATGCCTATGGCGATTCAATAGGAAAAGAACGCGTCCGCACATCGACTTCGAGACGGGTTGCTCCTCCGCCTTGGAGGACGCCGCGCGTCGGCGATACGTCGTGGTAATCGCGTCCTACTGCGATGTGTACCTTCCCCCCCTTACCGGCGAAACTCTGGTTGGTCGGGTCGAAGCCGACCCAGCCCAGCCCTGGCAACCGACATTCGACCCAGGCGTGCGTGGCGTTGCTTGGTGCCTGCTCGTTGGATTGATCGGTTGGATTTAGGTAGCCCGAGACATAGCGGGCGGGAATGTCCCAAGAGCGCGCAATGGCGATCATGAGATGGGCGTAGTCTTGGCAGACGCCTTGGCCGGTTTCGAGGATGTGCTCGACGGGGGATTCCGCCGTGGTGCTGCCCGGGATGTATTGCAGGCAGCCGTGGAGCGTTTGCGACAGTTGCCGCAGGCTTGCGAGCGGGTCGTCCATAGGCTCGATGCAGTGCTGGTCGACGAACTCGGTGAGTGCAGACGAGGGGCGCACCAGCGCGCTCGGGTGCGTGAAATCCCAATCGGCGCACGATTCTCTACGGGAGCGGATCTCCTCCCAGGCACCGGTGTGCAAGCGCGCTGGGAGCGGAGGGGCGGACGCAACCTCGACTGTGGAGCGGGTTGCAATCTCCAAAATTTTGTGCGTTTGGTGGAGGTCGAGGAGGTGCCGCGTGTTGCCGAAGCAGTCCGTCTCGCGGTTTAGGTTGGCCGGAGGTTGCGTCTCAATCTCAAAGTCGAGGAGCCGCTGCCCGCGGTCTTGGCGCGGCTCCAGACACAG
>VXZF01000425.1 GCA_009845645.1 Gemmatimonadota bacterium
TCCTTGAAGTTGGCGTACTGGCCCGCGCTAATAAAAGGCTGGACATAGAGCTCCAAGCTCAAGTCGCGGCTAAAGAGAATGTTGGCCCGCGTCGTCAGATCGAGGGTTTGGCTGTCTAACTCCCCATACACGAATTGATCGTCTTCTCCGTCGGCGTTCGCATCGAAATTTTCGACCCATTGGGCATCGTTAAAACCCCAACTATAGCGCGGCCGGAGACTGATCTCGAACCGCGAAGTCGGTCGGATGCGGATGCTGCCGGAGACCTCGTGGTGGGTGCTGCCAGCCGAGTTGCCGTCCCATTCGTACTCGACCCAGCCGCTGACCATAAAGCGGTCGTCGCTTTCCAGTTCAATCTCAAAGCCATCGCTTGCCGGCCTCGCGATTAGGGGGCCGCCGCGGGTATCGAGATCGTCGAAGGACCGCCACATGTGGTAGTAGTCGAAGTGGATCCACCAGTAGTTTTTGAGCTGGTGGTGGGTGTTGAAGTCAAAGCCGTTTTGCAGGTTGGTGCGGTCGAAGTTCCACGTGCCCCAGCGATTGAAGTTGTAGAAACTGCGGCGAAAGATGGCCCAGTCCTCTTCCTTGCGCAGCTGGATCCAGAGCCAAGGGTTGTAGAAGTCGCTGCGCCATTGGAAGCCCAAGTCGTCAATCTCAAAATGCCGCGAATAGGCCTCCCACCAGAGCTCGCCGCGCAACCAGCCGCTGTTCTTGCTCAAGACCGCCATATTGCCCAAACCACTGCGGCGCTGGTCATCCACCGTGGCGCGGCTGCCGGCGAGCTGGCCCCAAAAGGTGTACCCGTTGTCGCGCCACTTGAGGGTCCAATCCACGCCGCCGGTATAGGCATCGCGCGCGCGGTCGCGCTGCACGGCCGTGCCCAAGAGGCCGACGTGCGAGTTGCCAGCAAATAGATCCTGCTTGACGCGACCGACGAGAAAGTGGGTGCGCGGCTCAACGAGAAAGTCGCGGCGCTCCCGGTACTCTTCGCCGGACACTTCTCGCACCAAGGTCGTCTCGACCCGCGCGTACTCTTTGGCGGTAAGCGCCGTCAGCAGGCCAAAGGTGGTCTTGGACGCAGTTTTGCCCGTCAGCTTAGCTGCGCCCAGAATGGTGGTGGATTCGCTCTCATTGAGCGCGTTGTGGCCGTCGGGCAGCGCGTGATAACTCGGCTGGCGACCAATGCGCCGCGAGTAGAACAGGTCTATTGGAGTCTCAAACGCCTCTCCGTCCTCCACGAAGAAGGGGCGGCGCTCATCCTGAAACGTCTCAAAAACCGAGAGGTTGAGCTCGGCCGGGTCGGCTTCCACTTGGCCGAAATCCGGGTTAATCGTGGCGTTGAGCGACATATTCGACGACAGCCCATAGCGCAAGTCCGCGCCAGCACTGCCGAATAATTCGCGCGCATCCGCCACGGTGGAGCGGCCCACCGAGTAGGGCAAAAGCTCCAGCGCGCGCTTAGACTCGATGTCCGCCAAGCCCTCTAAGTGGGCAAAGCGCGAGACCGAGCCGCTTTCCTTGCGCGGGACCATGACCCAGAAGGCCTGTTCCTTCTTGCGGCTGATGTAGCGGGCGATGTTGATACCCCAGTCCCCGCCGCTGCTGAAGCGGAGGTTGTGGAACGGGATGGCAAACTCCACGCTCCATCCCTCTGCGCCGATGACGTGCGCGGATTCCCACACGCCGTTCCAAGTGTCGTTGTCCCAACCGTAGTCCTTGATTACAGCGTCGTAGATCGACCCACCGGCGTACACTGCAAAGGCGTAGCCCGTCTGGTGGTCGTGATGCGTGTCTAAGCTAACTTGGATCCAATCGGCTTCGGTCCACTGGTCGCGGCGCACCAAGCGCGAGACGATCTGCTCGGGTGCCGAATCGTAGGCCATGATCCCCACGTAGAGCGCCTCGTCGTCGTACGCCAACTGTACAGTAGTCTTTTCGCTCGCCGGCTGCCCCTCCTCGGGCTCGCGCTGGACGAAACCCGTAAAAATTGGGGCCTGCTGCCACACCGAGTCGTCGAGCACGCCGTCGATCTGCGGACGAGCGCCTTCTAGGCGCACGGCGTCGAGCGCGCGGTCGGGCGCTTGGTGAGCGTGCAGACCGCGGGGGCCGAGGACCGCACAGGCCACCGATGTCAAGCAATACAGCCAGTTGAACAGTCGAGAACATACTTCTGTCTTGCGATTTTGCATGTTTCTTTCTGTGTCCTAAGATCGAGGGGGTTGATAGCCCTGGGGCAGCGGTCGCTGCCGCTGCCCCAGGCCGGATTCGCAATGCCGCTGCGCGTCAAATAGCCATTAGCTGAGGAAGCGCAGGAGCGGTATCATCGCGAATACAAATAGGCTGATGAGTACGTACATCAGTCCTTGGTTGATGATCTCGCGTCGCATAGTGTGGTTGCTCCTTGCGATGAGGTCCTTGGTTGGCTTGGTGAATGTCGCGCAGACCCGCTGCCGTCCGCCCGGGGTGGGCGGCAACGCCCCGCTATCTAAGCCGCGCCGCAAAGCGGCGAAGCGCGGTCGCGCGTCGATGACCCGGCCGGCCCTGGTCGCAACGCGCATCTTGGCACCGCCGTGGGCAAAGGCCCAAGGGGCGGTGTTGAGGTGTCGTGTTTTGTCGTTGGTTTTCATTTTTACAGTTCCGTTTAGTGTTCTTTTTACCTGAACAAAAGTTCAGTATAAACCTGATACAATGTCAAGCATTTTTCACAAAAAAAGAGGCCGCAGCGCGTTGTTTTTCGCGCCACGGCCTCTTGCCACGTGTTAGCTCTCGCAAAGACGAGCTTCAGTCGGGGACACAGCCCCTTCCTCTCGGCGCGAATAGGGTATTTTCGAGCTGCAC
>VXZF01000486.1 GCA_009845645.1 Gemmatimonadota bacterium
CCGCGTCGAAGTAGTCGATGCGCAGACCGGCGTTGATGATCAGGTCATTATACTCAACTTTGTCTTGGATGAAAGCAGCGGCTACCGTCGGCTGGCGCGGGGCCTCTAGCCCCTCGCCATTGGCCTCGCGACCGAACTCATCGAAGCCGAAGAAATCGCTGGCACTAGTCGAGCGCAGCAACCTAATAAGATCCTGCTTGCTACCCTTGCCATCGTCAAGACTCTCGGCCTTCGCGATCAACTCGTCGAGGATCTGGTCTTCGCTGATTTCATCGTTGTAGTAGCGGTCGTACACTGCGTCCAGCTCGGGATAGGTGTTGGCTATCCCGGAGCGGATCGAACGCAACGAGATCCCATAGCGCCGCGAGGTCCAACTCTGGTAGTCGAAACCGGCCTTGAGCTGATGCATGTCGGTCTGCTTGGTCCAGCTACCGGCCAGCCCCCAATAGCCATCCGACGTGGTGCTGTAGGAGGTCGTGGGCGTCCCGGGGCGGTTGAAGGGAAAGCCTGCTAGATCGTAGGGCCTTGGCCTCGAACCCTGCTGGGTATAGGGCGTGTACTCGCCCGTCCCCTCGAGGGCGCGCTGTACGGCCACGCTGTCGTTGTACACCCACCACCGATCTCTGAAAAGCGGGTCGTAGGACTCGGCATTCCGCTTGTAGAGGCTCACGTTGAGTTCGTAGAACATGCTTTTGTCGAGCAGGTGGGTGATCTTGGCGTTGACTAGGTTGGAGGACGATTCCGACTCGACCAAACGCCGGGTGTTAAAAGCATTGCGGATGGGCGCATAATTGCTTTCAGAATTCCCGTCCGTGTACAGATTCGTGAGGCGGACTTGGACGGGATAGTAGTCGAGCAACAAGGTCCCGTTGAAAATGACCGCTTCACTACTCGTGTGTGGAATATTGCCGGGCTTGATTTCGAGCTGCTCGATCTGGTCGGGAACGAGATTGCCCTCTTCGTCCTCGCCCCAGTGCCGGCGTCCGCCGCGGAGGCCAGTGTCTTCGAGATCCTCGAAGGTAAAACCCGACCAGTAGATCGGCCAAGAACCGATGCCGCGGCGCTGGCCAGCCAAGAAGGCGCGAATCTTCTGGCTTCCCGCAACCGGACCACCGGCGGTCATCACCTGATTGAAGTAGCCGTAGGAATACGTGTCGAAGCGCTGCTCGGAGTCGTCGGTAAAATTGTCCGACTCGGAGAGGATCTCGAAGTCCCACTCGCTGCCGCCGGTGCGCAACTCTTGCAGGATAATGCCGGCATTGGCACCGCCGTACTCGGCGTTGAAGCCGCCGGCTTGGAGTTGGATTTCCTCTAGCGCCTCGTCAATCAGGCCCACCGCGCTACCACCCGTGACCACATTGCGGACGCTGGCCCCCTCGACGTAGTAGCCGATCTCGTCGCCACGCGAGCCACGGATGTGCAATGTCCCCTCGTCTTCGACCACGCCGGTCTGCAGGGCTATGACTGAGCTGACGCCTCGAAGCGGCAGAATTTCGAGATCCTCGGCATCGACGATGCGCACTGCATTGGTGGCGGTTTTGTCGATGATTGGCCGCTCGGCCCGAATTACCACTTCCTCGACCTGAATATCCGAAGAAGTCAGTTCAACGGCGATATTCGTAGTCAGATCGGCGGAGACCCGCACGTCCTCGACGGTGTAATCCGCGTAGCCGATATACGTGGCTTTGAGGGTGTAGGTGCCCGCCGGTACGTTGAGAATAAAAAAGCGGCCCTTTTCGTCCGCTGTAGCCCCTAACTTGGTATCCACCACCACGATATTGGCATGGGGCAGCCCATCCCCGGTGGCGGCATCCTTGATGACACCGGCGATCTTGCCACCCGTACTGGCCTCGGCCGGAGCCAAGCTCAGCGCGAGCAGGACGCCCAGTGCGGTCAAGGCGCGAAAAACGCTAGCAAATTTGGTCATATGTCCCTCCTTTGTAGGGTAGTCAATACCCCTTCACATCAAGTGCAACCAGTCATCTAAGAGAAAGGTCACACGCCCGATCAACAGCGAGATCCTCGCCATAATAGTGTAACCAAACGAAGCCCCAAACGAGATCATCAAAAACCATATCCCCACCTTGGAGATGTGGCCCGCTGTGCCGGTGTGCTCGACAGAAAAAAAGAAATAAACCAACACCCCGATGACCCCCACGAGGACTACTAGCAAATTGAGCCCCTCCAAGCTCCAAGTTAGTGGTTGTAATGTAGGTTCTATTTGGGCCAAAATAAAGGAAGAAATATAGCGGGGAATCGTCCAGCCGGCCGCGAGCCCTACAAAGAATGCAAAAGCATAGCGGCTGAGCCAACCGAAGCGCAGCGAAAAGCGCGTCAACATCAACAGCCCGAGCACCGTCGGAGCCAAAAGCCACCAATTAGGCGTCTCCCCTTCGCCCGGATCGGTCCATTCGGCGATGAGTTCTCCATAAAGCGTCGGGTACCAAGTCTGGCCGAATACATACGCCGCTGCCACACCTACGAAGACGTGCTCGGCAAACTTGAAAAGCGGATTGTCCTTGTAGAGGAAGCTATAGAGCGCCAGAGTCATGCCTGCCGCGACAATAATGCCCAAACCCGTCCAGTCTGCCGCCAAGGTTCCGTTGGCCACTAAGCCGATGTTGACCGCGGCAAACAACAGGAGTACGCCCAAAAAGATATACGTATCACGCATGGCGGCGATCAGCTCCTCTGCTCGGATGAAGTTCGCCGAACGGCGAAGTACGCGATATTGCCCATAAGCACGAAGACCACGATGACCAAATGGGCCATCGACTGGGCGCTCATACCCGTGCTGGCACTGCCGCGACGGTCAATCAGGGTCTCGTATTCGGCTGCGCCGGCTAGACCCCCGAGCAGACCCCCGAGCTGTCCCGAATCGAGAAAGGGATATAGATCGGGAGCCATCACCGCGGTACAGCCAGCGACAAAGGTAAAGCCGTACTTCTCCTGACCGTAGGGTATCCACCAAAACTCAATCGAATCCCCGGCTGCCAAATCTAAGACGAGGTCAAAATCGCGCAGCGAACGCAAACCGCGCGTCAAATCCAAGTCGCCGGTCTCCGCGCCCCATTGGTCTTGCGGGAAGGCACTGTGGAAATCCTGTCCCATATTGAGGATGACGCTGAAATTGCCCGGCTTGTAGCCCATAAAGGCGTAATCCACCCCGTACTCCAAATCGAATTCAGCCGTCATCTCCTCCAGCACCTGTTGGGCCAGCCCCGGTGCCTCGGGCCATAGACAAATGGCCACCACCTTGAGATCGCGGCGGAAGGCGTGGCGCAACATGGCGCGCGACATCGGCAGCATTTCGGGTTGCGTGCTGGCACCGTAAGAAAAGGAGACCAGCACAATATCCCCTGCGTCGAGTTTCTCAAACTGGTCGTACGCAGCTTTTACCTCGTTCGTCGGCGTGATCGGCAGGGAAATTCCGGCCAGCAACGGCCCCGCCACGCTGAGAAACACTAGGGCGAAAATGATGCGACGGTCGATAGCGAGCAGTTTGTGCATCATTCGGCTCCTCCACCCAAATACGAGCGCTCAATCCCAAAAATGATCCGCAGCGAAGTGGCAATAGCACCCAGCGACACGCCGAGCAAGATGCCGCGCTTGGCCGCCAAGTTGGGCACGTTCAACAGCCAATCGGTTGCTATCGGGAAAAAGTCGGAAAGCTCTCTTCCGATGGGCACGCGGCCCAACATGACGATGACCGCCGCGATCAGCAGCACGGCCGCCTCGGGTGTGCGGGCACGGAAGGTTCGGTACGCGGCCGAGGCGATGAAGAAGGCTAAGATCGAAAACATGGTCGAGGCGCAAGACACCTGAATATTGTCGAAGAGCCACTTATAACCCCCGGCCTCGGCCTGCGCGGTGAAGGGACCTAAACCGTCGTTGTACACGACGAAGACCATCATAACCGCGAAGCTCAAAATAGCGATCAAGCTATAGGCCCAGCCGGCGACTCTCTGGCGAATCCGCTGCCAGTGCAGGTTGAGCAGGCTGTATAGCCCGAGCAAATAAGAAAACGCGAAGACGATGCGCATCCATAGCGCCATCTCCCGCTCTAAACTCTGCGCATCGCCGTGGGGTACGTAGTAGCCGATAACGCCGAGCATACCGAAGGCAAAGGCAATGACCAGCGGTAGCGTTCGACTAAGAAAAATCATCGCGCCCTCCTAGGGGGTAAAAAAGTGCGTCAACTGCGACCATCCCAAGAAGGTTTCCAGCAGCGTGCCCAGCACCAGCACGGCCAGCAGGATGGCTTTGCCCCCGTCTTGACCTTTAAGACTGCCCAGCATTCGCGGCTCGCCCGACAAGTAGGCGCTGGCTGCGTAGAGCTCTTCGCCGAGCAGGGTGTAGTCGCAGGTGGTGACGAAAAAGGGAAGCTGGGTAAAGGCGTCCGTACCGGCGATCTGGATCGCCCCGGTCGTCGAACCCGTCTCGGCCAACAGCAGCGACTCGGCGTAGAAATATCCCATCATAATGTGAGCCGCCGGCCGGTCGCGGATCATGATACCCTCGACCGCTGCCGCATAGCTAAACTGATCGGTACCGGCGATGAAGACGTGGTCGGGATTAAAGGCATCGGGCCGTCCCGCCTCGACATACGAGGCTTTCATCGTCTCCTGACTCACAGATAGAACCACCGGGTCTGGGGCCACCACCCGCAGCGCGGTGTCGTACTCGGCCGTGCGCCGCGCAACCCGTCCCAAGATATTGACCGCGGCAATAGTCGAAATCGCGTCCATGCCGCGCAGCCCGTGGATGAAAAGCACCGGCTTGCCCATCTCGGTCGCCCGCCCCAGCGCTTCGTCGAGTGCCTCTAATCCGGCGATGCGGCGAATCTTGAGTTCGCGCCGCCGCGCAATGCCAATGTAGCCCATGATAAGTCCTGAGAACACGAGGCACAACACCAGATTATTGATCTTGGAGTTATTAAAAAAATTGCCTTTGGACTCGGCGTTGACGATCACCTTGCCGCGGATCGCGCCCCCAGCCGATCGCACATCGATGTGAAAGTAATACGTCTTGCCGTCTTCTAGCGGCGTTTTGCCACCTGCGGCGGCAAATTCCTCGACATTGACATAGTGGTGATTCTCCAGATCGGCCCTACGACCAAAGAGCGCCGGTGCCTCGGACATCAAGTTCCCCGTTGCCGCAACCTCGGCCACGACGCGAAAAGGCCCGCTGGGCGAATCGGCGATGGCGACCTGATACATCGCATTTTCGCTGATCTGAGGATTTCGCGGCCAAGTCAGCGTAATGCTGCCCCCGTCGTCGTTGGGCGTGTCAAAAGCTTGGACCTTGATCGGAGGTTCAGGGTGTGCCAGCAACTCGCCGAGCTCCTGTTCTTCGATCGGCGGCAGAGGGTCTGCCAGCAACGTGCCGATCCCCGGTGCCGCAGGAATGTCGATCCCCTGTTCCGCATTTTCCGCCGCGCTCGCCAACGGCCAAGCCAAGACCAATGCAGACAGCCAGTTTTTTGCTCTCATGCCTTTATTCCTCAATCAACTCCACATTCGCCCGCGGCACTATCGCCTGCTCCCCGTCTTCAAACTCCACGGCCAATACCCGCACCCGCGCCCCGGACTCCACCGCGCACAACTCGGTTGGCAAGTCGCTGACTCGCCCAATCCGTCCAAAATAGGGCATCCGAATCACCCGCAACAAATCGCCCATCTGCAATCCTTCGGCGCTTGGCCGCACCTCTTCTTCTTCTTGGTCAGCGGCCGTGGGAACGATAATCTCCGGCCGCAAGACGCCAGCGCGGATCTGCGTCGCGCCGGCCATAGACGCATCCATGCCAGCGCACGCTTGTAGAATATCAAAGGTTTTGCGGGCCATGGCGACGCGGCCAAATCCCTCGGTCGCTACTACGGTCAAGCCGATTTGCTCGGTGCCGGTGATGGCCACGCCCAAATCGCGGCCGAGCAAGTCGCGCAAGTCGCGGTCGCGCAGGCCGCCGCCGATCAATCCCACGGCACCTGCCTGCCGGGCCTGTTCTACAGTCTCCGCGCTAATCAGGCTACCGACCACGACAATTTTGCCCGCAACTTCCGGCCCCAGCGACTCTGCCGTAGCGTCCGGAGTATCAACCGCCAAGTGCAGCGCCCCCCAGCACTCGCCCCCCACGCCGAAAATGCCCTGGATATAAGCACCTCGCGCTGCGACGCGCACGCCCTCCTCGGCAAAAATTTCCTCGACAACCCCATCGACGTAAGCCAGCACTTCGACCGGCCTAGGCGCTTGCCGCAATATCACCTGCCCAGTCACCGGCGAAATGCTCTCGACGGTGCCGCTGACCGGGGATTCAATTGTGGTCTTGAACCAGCGAATAAACGGCCTGGTCTCGGCAAGCGGTTCGCCGGCTTCGATCCGGTCGCCCTCTTTTTTGAGCATATAGCCGGCCAGCTCTTGCGGCGAGGTGCCTAGGCGGTTGACCAAGTTGAGAGTCGCCACCTCGCCCGGCAATTCGGTGCGGGCCACGACTTGGTCTCGCCGCACCGCTTGGCCGCGCTCGACGACCACTTCACCTTTGAGGGGCAACCGTCGCTCTTTGTGGATGACTGCGTGCTGCGTCACGCGCAATCCAGGGGTATAAGCATGGGCCATGAGCTACTCGTATAGGTTTAACGCCTGCTGCCAGTCGCTTATCTGACGCCGGCGGTCTTGATCTGACGCCATCTGGATGGGCCGCCCGCGGCCGTCTAGCACTAGCCCCACAATCCCACCACGCACTCTCGCATTTAGGGCTTGCCCCAGGCCAGCACCCACATCCCAACGCCGCGCCGGCTGAAGCGAGACTTCGACCTCCTCGCCGTCAGCCAAGGGCATCCACTGTAGCTGATCGACCTGCAACTGGCCGGTTTGACCCCCGCCAGGCAAATCTATCTCGTACTGGAGACAGACCTCGCCGTCCTTCCCCTCGCCGACGGGGGCCACACAAGTGCCCAAGTAGATCAGGCAATCGCGCTCGAAAACCTCGGTGGCGGCCCGCTCGTCAACAGTCGAGAGCACCCCTAGGTGGGGCATCATGAAAATGCTATCGACCGCCAAGCGGGTGACGCCTTCGGGCTGAAAGGCATCTATGAGCATGGCGCAACTTTGCTCGCGGCGTGGCGCGTGCGAGAGCACTCCGCCGCTGCCGACTAGCATGTCCAGCGCCATCATTTCGACCAAACTCTCGCCGGTGGCACCCTGCTCAAACACATCGGCCAGTGTGCGCTTGCTCTGCACCCCCTTCAATCCCACCGCCAACGCCCGATGCTGGTCAAAGGCCAAGCGCAAGGCCTCGCGGGCAATGGCCTGCTCGACTTGCAATTCCTGCATGAGCTGCGGGATGGTCGTCGGGCGGATCATCTTGTTCTTGATCCGGTCGCGGAGGTCGGCCTCCTCAATGTCAAAAGGAACCCAGCGCATGATTTGGTCGAGGCCAGCCTCGGCCAGCACGTTGGAGACGCTATAGGACATGCCGAGATTGGCACTGACCGTTCGGTTGAACACGCCGTCGAACACGCTGAACACATCGGTCGTTGCCCCGCCGATATCTACGCCGACGACGTTGATCTCTTGCTGGCGGGCAATGGTCTGCATGATCTCGCCCACCGCCCCGGGCGTCGGCATAATCGGCGCGCTGGTCCAGTCCATCAGCTTGCGGTAGCCCGGTGCTTGCGCCATGACGTGTTCGAGGAAGAGGTCGTGGATGACGTGCCGGGCCGGGTCCAGATTTTCCTCTTCGAGCACGGGACGGATATTCTCAGTAACAGTCAGAGCCATCTTCCCTCCCAGCGCCTTTTCAACTTCCTCGCGCGCGTCCTCATTGCCCGCAAAGATAACCGGCAGCTGAAAGCCTGCGCCAAAGCGGGGCTTGGGATCGGCTGCGCTGATGAATTCGGCCAGTTCGACCACGTGACTGACAGTGCCGCCATCTGTGCCGCCCGACAGCAACACCATATCGGGGCGCAACTGGCGGATGCGCTCTATTTTTTCGTGCGGCAAGCGCCCGTCGTTGGCAGCGAGTGCGTCCATGACGATCGCCCCGGCACCCAAGGCGCAGCGCTGCGCGCTTTCGCCGGTCATCGCCAGCACCACGCCGGCCACCACCATCTGCAACCCACCACCCGCACTGCTCGTCGAGATGTAGATATCGACCCCCACATCGCCGTCAGCCGGTGTGATAATCCGCTCGCCATCGAGGATCTGTCGTCCGGAGAGCTCCTCGACCTCTTGAATGGCGTTGAGCACCCCCCGGGTGACGTCCTCAAAAGGGGCCTCGACCGTGGTGGGGGCCTCGCCGCGAAAGGTCTGGCGATACCCTTCGTCCTTCTTTTCGATCAGGATCGCCTTGGTTGTCGTACTGCCGCAGTCCGTGGCGATAACTACGTTGAGGTCATCCATGCTTTTGGCTTTCGCGCTGGGCAATAGCTTCCGCGAGTAGGTCTATAGATTGGCGTCGCTCCAACATGCGCGTAAATCGCTCGTACTCGTCACGCGAAAAAACCAGCGTAGCAAATGGGGCCAAAAAGGTCAGGGCTTGGCTGCCCAAAAAGTTGAGGGGGCGGCAAGCCTCCAACGCCATAGACGCAGCCGCTCCCATGCGGCGACGCACTATAAACTCGGCCAGCCGCTCGGCGAGCGCACGCTCTTCCTCAGACCAACCTGCCTCTGGGTCTTCGAGGGCAAAAGCGTGTCGCCACCGCGCTTTTAAGCTATTGACTTGGAACATGGCACCGGACGAAACGCGCAACTTCTTCGCGGTTTTGCTCAAAGCGCAAAAAAACGCCGCGAAAAGAATCCAGCCGACCCGGGCGGGCGGACGGGCGCAAAAAAATGCCGTCCCGATGTTCATCTGCTCGACGGAATTCCGCCCAAGAACGGCGCTGTTTAAGGCCGAGATGTTGGCTGCTGACGCCTTCACCGTCGAGCGCATAGTGCGTAGGAAAGAAATAGCGCGACAGCGAAGCGGTCAATGCTCCGAGTGAAAACACCCCGTAAAACCAATGCTCAAAACCAAAAGCTGCGGCCGCTGAGGAAGCAATGATGAGCGCGACTAGCAGTATCGACTTTGCTGGCCGCTCCCGGCGCAGGGGGTGACTTTCCCAGCGAAGAGGGTCTGCGGAGGACACAGACGCGCCCTTAGTACATCTGCGCTTCCTGCGCGACCCACCAGTCTTGCAAGCGGACGCCGGGGGGATACCAAGTGACGCCACTGAAGCGCCGGCTGTAGGCGTGGGCATTGCGCGGCTTCCACAGGAAGGTATATGGCTGTTCCTCGTGCAGGATTTCTTGGAAGCGCCGGTAGAGTGCGATGCGCCTTTCCATATCGAACTCGCGGCGATAGTCCTCCAAAATTTGATCAACCTCGGCGTTGATGAAGCTTATCGCGTTGGAGCCGTTTTCTACGGTCTGGGAGGAATGCCAAATCTGGTAACCGTCGGGCGGAAATCTCACATTGCCAGTCCAGCCCAGTACCATGGCGTCAAAATCCTTGCCGCGGACCTTTTGCAAAAAAATCGACCAGTCTAACTCGCGCACTTGGCAGTCAATGCCAATATCCTGCAACTCGTATTGCAAGGTTAGGGCGATGTCTTTGCGGATCTGGTTGCCCGAATTGATCAAAATCTCAAAGCTGAATGGCACTAGCTCTCCGTCGATGGTCTTATCGAGAATGCCGTCCTCGTCGGCGTCCTCCCAGCCAGCTTCCGCCAGCAGATCGAGGGCGCGGTCGGTATCATAGGTGTACGACGCGAGATCGTGGTTGTATTCAGGGCGAAACTTGTGGATCGGCCCCTCCACCGTCTCGGCTAGGCCGAACATGATGTTTTCAACCATGCCCTCGCGGTCGGTCAAATGGGTCATGGCTTGGCGCACCTGCCTGTCGCCAAAAATTGGATGTTTGTTGTTCCAGCCGATGTACATATATCCACCGGCGTAGCTAACGCCTTTGAGGAAGCGGCGGTTGAAGTCTTCCGACCAACTCTTTTCCTTAAATTCCAACGGGCGCAGAGCGTGGTAGTCGAGGTTGCCGTTGGTCAACTCGATGAATGCCGCATCGGTATTGTTGATGATGTTAAAGACGATCTTATCGACAAAGCCTGGCGGCAGCAGCCCTTCCACATCCCGCCCCCAGTAGTTTTCATTCCGCGTCAGCAGAACTTTCTGCTGGGTGACCAAGTCGCGCTCTGGATCTTCGATTATGTACGGCCCCGAGCCTAGTACCGTGCGGTTGAAATTTTGATTAAATTGTTCGGCAAAACGCTCAATTCGCTCTTTGTGCGGCCCCTCTTCCCAAGAACCATCCACCAAACTCTTGACCTCGACCGGATCCAGCAAACCCTCTGGATCGTAAAAATGCTTAGGTAGAATACTGAATGCACCCAACATCAAATCGTTGCGAAAATAGGGCTTGTCGCACAGGAAGCTAACCTTGTTCGCTCCTACCTGTTGTACCGCTTCGACGGCGGCGTAGTAGTTGCGCAGATGCGGCGCTAGCACTTGGGGATTGTGGATGACCTTCATGCTGAAGACGACATCCGCCGCCGTCAACGGCTTGCCGTCTGAGAAGTAAACCCCGTCGCGCAGCTCAAACGTGTAGGTGAGTTTGTCCGCGGAAATCTCCGGGTAGCCTTTGGCGACTAGCCCTCGCAACGCGTAGGGCGGATCCGAGTCGGCTTCGAGCAGGCTTTCAAATACGTAATTCAAGACCGTGCTGGCACCGGCATCGTTGGAGGTGTACGGATTGAGTTTCTCTGGGTCGGACAGCATGTGGCGCACCATCCAGTCGCCGTAGGTCGGCTCTTTTCCGCTCTCGTAGCGCAGCGGCACCTTCTCAATGCCGTCGAGTACGACGATATCCTTGGTACTCATGAGAATTTCCTGCACTACTTCCCATGATTCCTCTTCAGCGACGGCATGACCGCCGATGCAGACACCCAACCAAGCGACTACTACGGACATTCTAACTTTCGGCATATTCTCCCCTTTGTACTAACTAGCTAGCCACATCCATTACACGAAGGTCAACCACCCGTGCCGATCCTCGACTTCGACGCGGACCACGGCGAAAAAGGCGTCTTGTATCTGCGCAGTGATCGACCCGCACTTCCCACAGCCGATCTGTACTTGGTCGATGGCGCGGATTGGCGTGATTTCGGCGGCCGTGCCAGTGAAGAAGACCTCGTCGGCGATGTAGAGGAACTCGCGCGGAATACCGCGCTGCTCGACTCGCATCCCCAGATCGCGTATCAGGGTAATGGCGGTGTGACGAGTGATGCCCGGCAGGATGGCAAAACACGACTCGGGCGTATAGATCGAGCCGTTTTTGATGACAAAGATATTCTCGCCGCTGCCCTCGCTCACCAACCCATCCGTTCCCAAGACAATGCCTTCGTCATAGCCGTTGGCATTGGCCTCGATCCGCACGAGTTGCGAGTTGAGGTAGTTGCCGCCGGCCTTGGCCAAGGCGGGAAACGTATTCGGAGCCATGCGGTTCCACGACGAGGTGCAGACCGAAACGCCGTTTTTGAGCGCCGCTTCTCCGAGGTACTCTCCCCATTCCCAAACGGCAATCACTACGTCAACCGGACATCCCATCGGATCAACTCCCAAGTTCTCATAGCCGCGGAAGACGACCGGGCGAATATAGCAGGCCGCGAGCTGATTGACGCGGATCGTCTCGAGGATGGCCTCTTTGATTTCCTCCCGCGTATAGGGAATGTCCATGCGGTAGATTTTGGCGGAATCAAACAACCTGTTGACGTGCTCGTCGAGGCGGAATACGGCCGAGCCTTTCGCGGTCTCGTAACAGCGAATGCCTTCAAAGACGCTCGAACCGTAGTGTACTACGTGGGAGAGCACGTGGATTTTGGCGTCGTCCCAATCGACCAATTGGCCATTGAACCAGATTTTATCGCATTTAGGCAGGGGCATGTAGAAAATCTCCTTGAGCAAGTATGCGAGTAATTAAGGTAACACCACAGCGAAACCGTTACCAGTGTTAGGCGATTACAACGTTCGCGTATAGGTTACATTCAAGCTGTTAAACGTACCGCTGCGCTGGCGACTGCGGCTGCCGCGCAAGCTGAGCTTGTTGTCGCTGCCGACCGGATTGTAGTTAAAGTTCGCCGCCAGAGTCCGGTGTTTGTTGCGGCGGTTGAGGAAACGCGACTGAGCGAGCATGGAGTATTCGTAATCCCACTGGCGGTCGAGCTTGTAGGTGTAGGTTGCGCCGGCCGAGTAGTCGGTGCTAGGCGAGTAGGTCATGCCGAATTGAAGAGTGTATCTGGCGTTTTCTTCTTCGACAATCTGGGCACCGTTTTCCAAAATCAAGGTGCCGTCATCGTTGGCCGAATAGTTGTAGCGCGCGTTGAGCGCAAGGTCGTCGAGGACCTTGCGCCGTAGCGAGTGCGCCATGCTCCAGCCGCGGCGGATATTGCTTTTGCGCGACGACTCGCGGCGATTGACTTGGCGATCAAAATCGTAAATGATGCGCCGCGCGGAGACGCTGAATCGGTGCGAAAAGGACGCGCCCAAACGCTCGTAATTGGTGCCGATATTGAGCGAAATGTCGCGGTTGCGCGAGTTATCTACAGCGCGGGTGGCGTGCAAGTTCACGCGATGCAAAAAGCTATTTTTGAGGTCAACGCTGAGCTTGGCACCCGAGCGCAGGGTGCCGTCATAGCTGAGGCTCACGCTGTTGTTGAAGGTGTCGCGGTCCTGCTTGCGATCCCCTGGGTTTTCCGAGCGTTTGATCTCGCCAAAGGTCGCCAACCGCAGCGAGTGCCCATCGGCTAGGGGCCAGTTGAGAGAGCCATTGAGAAAAAAATTGCGATTGATCTCGTCGGAGCTTGGATCGCGGCACGTTCCGTCCGCCGAGCGCGTGAAGTGGCTATCGCAAAGGCTGGTATCAGGCACCCGCACTGCCAGTCGGCGCACGTCGCTGCCTCTGAAGCGGACGCTGGTGTTGAGAACCAGCTTCTCGACCAGCTTGCCCGAAAGGGACGCGTCCCAGCTAAAGTTCTCGCCGAGGCGATCCTTGCCAAAGAAGCGGTTGTCTAAATCCTGGATCGCGTTGGCGGTGTTGGTGTGCTCGTTCTGCCTGTACGAGGCGCGGTTTTTTATTTTAAAGCGCCCTAGATCAAACTCTACGTTGGAGGAGAAGCTAGTGCCGCGCGTTTCCGCCAACTCGGCGCTGACCACTGTGTCACGCATCACTGCCTCGCCGACTGTAGCCTCGCTGATGGCGCGGCGCGAGAGCCCCCTCTGAGAGCGGTTTTCAGACATACTCAGGCCGATGCGCACATCGCCGGGAAAAGTATAGCTCACATTGCCGCTCAGCCGCTCGCTGCGATCCTTGTTGTGCTCAAGCGTATCGTCTGTTTTGCTCAGCGAAATCGAGTTATTCAGCTTCTTGTCCGCAATCTCAATGTCGGGCGAGACCCGCAGCGAAGCATTGTAGCGAATCCCGGTCTCCTTGATGGTGCTGTCGAGGCTGGCGCGACTAGCGCGGGTGGCCGTGATTAGGCTCGGAGTCAGGTTGGCACTCAGGCTCTTGAATGGACCGCTACTCAACGGCTTAGACCTAAATCCAAAGTTAAAGGACTGGCTGCGCGTCTTCTGCTTGTGTAGCGTTACGTTGCGCGTGCTCATGCTGGCACCGAGGCTGATGGTGGCCTTTGGGCCGAGAATGGGATAGTTGACCGAAGATCGACCCGAGGCATTGTCCTGCCAGCTCTTGCCGGTGCTGCGATCGTCGAGGCTAAACCCCATTCTCGCGTTTGCGTTAATCGTCAGCTTGGAGGTCGAGTCCCCCACCGCCGAGAACCGCACGGGCGTCGAGTAACTCCAGCTAGGAAACGAATGGTTCCAAGAAGTTCGGGAACTGGATCGGCTGAAGTTGAGCGAGTACTGCGCATCGGCCGCTGTCCATGCGACCAACACCAGCCAGCCCGCGTGCCACAAGACCGGCTTCACGGCCTATCCTTTCCCAAATGCCAGTAGGCGTCGCTCAGCCGGATGAATTCCGCTAGCGACAATTCCTCCGGGCGGCGCGTTAGTTCGATACCCGCCTGCTGGCCCAGCGTTTCTAGCCAAGGCCGCCCGCCCTCGGGATTGAGACCGAGGAGCGAATTGCGCAGCATCTTGCGCCGCTGGCCAAAGGCTCGGCGCACCAAGCGGTCGAAACAGTCCGCGTCCTGTACTGCATAGCGGGGCTTGGGGGCAAAGCGAAACTCGACTACGGACGAATCCACGGCCGGCACGGGCCGGAAGCAATCGCGTTCCACCTGCAAGCGCATCTCCACTTCGGCGCGCATAGCCACTAACACCGACAACAGGCTGTAATCCTTTGAACCGGGGCTGGCGACCAAGCGCCGAGCTACTTCGCGTTGGACCATGACGATGGCACGACTGATACAATCGGCGTGAGCGAGGAGGTGAAAAATTAGCGGAGCAGTGATGTTGTAGGGAAGATTGCCGACGATCAGCAGGCGGCACCCGCCCGCGTCCCGCAGAACTTTCCCGAGATCGACTTGCAGAATATCTCCTTCGATCAAGCGCAACCTACGCGCATCTTGGCGTGCGCGCAGTAAAGCCACCAAGTCGCGATCAATTTCCACAGCCACTAGGCGATCCACAGTAGCGAGCAGCACTTCAGTCAACGCGCCTCGGCCTGGGCCAATCTCGACCACCACCTCGCCAGCGGCCGGGCGCACCAGCCCCGCAATAGCCTCTATAACACCCCGGGCGACGAGGAAGTGCTGGGCAAAGTGCAACCGCGGGCGGTGGGCGTTTACCAACGTCGCGCCCTCACCAAGCTGGGATCGGGTGAGGGCATCCGTGCTGTTCCCCCTTGGCACAAGCCACGCCACAGGTCGGTCAGCACCAATTGCGGATTGGCATTGTGCCCTAGAGCCTCGGCTGCTCGATCGATCTCCAAGGCGACTCGGACCGCGTCTATTTTTTCTAGCAGGTTTTCCAAATAAGGACGCCGATCTACTTGGACGACGGACGCGCCTTGGCCGTGCGCCAACAGAAAAAGATCCCGCAGATACAGGCCGCAGACTTGCAAAAAACGCTCTAATTGTCCTCGATCCCCCCCCAACTCCGCGAGGACGCTCCAATAGACCTCGTCCCGCTGCTCCGAGCCACCACTGAGAAACGACTCGACTAGCTGCCGCGTTCCGTCAAATGCCCCGGCAGCCACCTCTTTGGCCTGCTGCAGCGAGCCAGCCCCCATGCGCACGGCCAGTTCCAAACGCTCCCCATCCACGCCCTCTTGTTCGAGCTGCGCCCGCAAGGTCGCTACATCTAAGGGACTCAAAATCATGCGCTGGCAGCGCGAGAGCACGGTGGGCAAAAGGCGCTCTGGTGCAGCCGAAACCAGCGCGACGACAGCCCGGGGCGGTGGTTCTTCCAAGAGCTTGAGCAGCGAATTGGCACCCGCCGGATGCATTCGCTCGGCGGCGAAGATCAGGCCGACTTTGCGCTGGGATTCCGTTGGCGCAAACGCCAACTCCCTTTGCAACTGGCGCAGGTGCTCCACCGCGATATTGGCATTGCCGGGGATAGATGCGCCCGCGTCGTGAACGTACTCCACTACGGACTCGCGCAAGTCCGCCAGCGCAAGCCGCTGCTTGCCTCGGCGAGGAGGTAGTGGCAATGCGGTGTGGAGATCGGGATGTATGAACGAAGCGACCTTGCGACAGCTCGGGCAACGATTGCAGGCGGAAGGACCACTGTCCGTGCACAACAGGGCCTGCGCCCACGCGAGCGCAAAGCGTCGTTTGCCGGTTCCCTCGGCCCCGCAGATGAGAACCGCATGGGGGATGCGGCCCGATTCGAGCCACGCTGCGGCCACGGCCCCAGCCCGATCTCGACGGGCCAGATCACTAAACTCCCCAGAGTGCGAGGTGCCGCCCGTGCTGTACAAGCCAATCCTTATTTCTGCAACAAGCTCGCTTGGTTGTCCAGGGCAAAAAAGTGGGCTTTGTCGATTTCGACGGCCAACCGTACCGTTTGGTCAACTTGCGGCATGTGTAGCGGATCAACGCGGGCGACAAAAGCGGTCTTGCCGGTGGTCAGATTGAGAAAGACCTCATTGCCCATCGGTTCGACCACTTCGACCTTGGCCGCAATTTCGACGGTCTCGACATTGCGGCCAATAGTATCCGGGTCGTGGATGTCTTCCGGGCGAATGCCCAGCGTCACTTCCTGCCCCACGTAGCTGCCTAGCTGGTCGCCTTGGCCGGTGGGAAGAGCGAGTTGCACATTTCCTTCGTCGAAGACTAGACCGCTGCCATTGGAGGTCAGCGTG
>VXZF01000363.1 GCA_009845645.1 Gemmatimonadota bacterium
CTGAGCCTTTCGGCTTCGCTCAAGATAAACTCCGCGAAGCGGAGTCGAAGCATCTTATACCTAGATGCTTAAAGGAGCATACAAATGACGCGCTATACCCGCATTGGCCTGACCGGGGCCAACGGCACCATCGGCCGCGTGCTGCTGGCCGGCTTGGGAGCCGAATACGAATTCAAGGCGTTCACGCGCCGCCCGGTCGATTTTCCCTCCACTATTGTCAATTTTGACCGCGCCGCAGAGGTTGAAGGGGCGTTTGAGGGCTTGGAGGCCGTAATTCACCTAGCGGCCGATCCCAGTCCAAGCGCCCCTTGGGAAAGCGTGCGGGATCACAACCTCGAAGGCATGTACCAGGTGCTGGAAGAGTGCCGCCGATCTGGGGTTAGACGCCTAGTCTTTGCCTCGACCAATCACACTCAGCACGGCAATACTATTTTGACCACTCCTGAGACCTTGGATCCGTCTAAGCGCATCCGCATGCGTTTGGACGAGCCGCCTAATCCCGACTCCATGTACGCGGTCTCCAAGCTCTTCGGCGAAAATATGGGCAAGCTGTACAGCCAGCGCTACGGCCTCGAATTCGTCGGTCTGCGCATCGGCTGGATCATTGCCGAGGACGATCCGACCACCATGCGCGGCACTTCTGCCGAGGACTATATGCGAGCCATGTTCCTCAGCCACCGCGACTGTATTGAAGCTCATCGTCGGGCTTTGGAAGTTGACACTCAGTACTTGCTGGCCTATGTGGTCAGCGGCAACGGACGGCGCGTTTTTGACTTGGAGGCGACCGGGAAGGACCTGGGTTATGTGCCGCAAGACGACGCCGAGGATTACTTTCGTCGCGTGGAAGGGTAGCACTCTCTCGCCGCCGAGACTCCAACGCCTTGAGTAGTAGATTTCTTGGACGTATTTTAAGGCTGCTTACCAGCCAGCTCCTTGCGGCTGGGAAGTAACTCATCTCAACCTCGTCCTCTAAGTTTGCTGGATAACCTTACTAGTCAAACTCGGGGACTTAAGTTAGAAAGGAGAGGCATGACCTCTTTCTCCCGTACCACAAACATGTGCATAGAGTTTCTACACCAGAAACTCACCCGGCACGTAACCCCCTTGCTCATCATTGCCCTCAGTATCTTGCTGCCGCAAATGGCATCGGCAGGTGCTTGGACGCTTGAAAAGGGCCACGTATGGAGCAAAATCACTGTCATGTCGCAAGCGACCGATCAGCACTATGATGCGAGTGGAAATGCGGTTGACATGCCCGCCGACGCCCGCTACCAATCGCAGCAGGTCTATTTCGACATTCGCTACGGCGTGACCGACCAAATCGACCTCGGCCTACAGATCCCGTATCTCAGTAATAAGTTCGTAGATAAAGATGAGAGTAATGATGTGGCGACTCCGCCGCCTGCTCTGGAAACGGAATCGGGCTTGGGAGATATACGCGGATTTGCCAAAATTAACCTCGTGAACAGCGCTGATCTGGTGGGGACGCTGAAGTTGGGATTCAAAGCCCCTATGGGAGACTACCGGGAAGTGCCCGAGGCCCTTTCCATAACGGGCGGCCAATGGGATTTTGACGTGGTCGAGCAACAGGGCCGCTCTTTTTATCCAGTGGCTGTTTACGCCACTCTGGATGTTGGATATCGCTGTCGCGGAGAATACAAGGATTCCGATCCTAATCCCGATCGTAGCTACACCCCGGGCGACGAGATCGTTTTTAACGCCGAGGCAGGCTATAGCCCCATAGACAAACTCCTCGTCGCCCTCAAGTACGAAGGCATTGCAGGAGCGGAGTACGACGCCCTAAGCAATCCCGGCCAGCCGGAGACGCTTAGCCAAAGCGTTTCCTACCTAGCGCCGACAGTTTTGGTTGGCCTCCATCCCAACCTGAGCCTCGAAGCCTCGGCGCGTATGACGGTCAGCGGCAACAGGTATTTCGCTGGTCCGACCTATGCGGTGGGGCTTTCTTTTACGGGCGATCTGATCGAGAAGTCGGTTCGTCAGGGGACTCCGTAGTCTTCTTCTATAGAGTAGAACAAGTAGGGGAAGGGGCTTTTGACCCTTCCCCTATTTTATTTTTATAGGATAATGCGGTAGGGAGAGCTATCCATACGAGGAGAAATCGACATGAGTACGCCAGATATTACCTTGGCCTCGGGCCACACCATTCCGCAATTTGGGTTGGGCACTTGGATGTTGCGCGGCCAGCAGTGCAAAGACGTGGTCAAAGAGGCTCTTGAGCTAGGCTATACGCATTTGGATTCGGCTTGGATGTACGAGAATCAGGACGCCATTGGCCAAGTCCTCAAGGAGATTGGGGCCGACCGCGAGAGCCTCTTCATCACCTCCAAAATTTGGCATTCGCACTTGGAGTACGAGGCGACCTTGGAGCAGATGGAGGAGATTCTGCGCGATCTGCAGACTGAATACGTCGATCTCCTGCTCATTCACCATCCCGGTCATGGCGTGCCGGTGGAGCGCACCTTGGCTGCTTTTGAAAAAATCCACGCGGCCGGCCAAGCCAAGAGCATTGGTATCAGCAATTTCAGTATTGAGCAGACCGATCGGGCTAGGGCTGCCACCGACTTGCCGATCTGCACCAATCAGGTGGAGTACCACCTGCGCCACAATCGCGAAAGGCTGCGGCGCCATTGCCACGCCCACAACGTGGTGCTGACGGCGCACCGCCCGCTGGCCCAGGGCGATCTAGCCCGAGACGAGGTTCTAAAACAGGTGGCCGCCGAACACGGCAGAACTCCAGCCCAAGTGGCCTTAAAGTGGCTTTTGCAAAAGGATATGATCGTCATCCCCAAGGCCAGCTCAACGAGCCATTTGCGCGA
>VXZF01000482.1 GCA_009845645.1 Gemmatimonadota bacterium
GCAGACCGCCGTGCGAGCGCAGGCCCTCGGCGACGTCGGCGAGTTCGTGCCAGTCGGGAGTGCGGCCGAGGACGGTATCTTGGTCGGCGAGGACGACTAGTTCGCCAATGCGGTCGGGGGGGAGTTGGTAGGTGGCGACCGCTTGCTCGCGGCTGAGCACCTGTTCGACGCCGGGGATGGCGCGGAGAATCGCAGTGGCTCGTGTGGTGTGCGCGTCGTCGATATAGACGGTGGCGTAGGAGCCCAGCGCGCCGTGGTGGACCACATAGGGGTCGGTGATGGGCAGGATGACCCGGGCTTCGGCGATGCCGGCGGCGACGAGTTGGGTCTCGATAAATTGCACCTTGGGGGCACCGTCGGCGTTGGTTTTGGCGTTCATGCCGTGATCGGCGGTAATGCCCAAGATAATGTCCTGGGAGTCGAGCGCACCGATAAAGCGGTCGAGGCGCGCGTAGAAGGCGTTGGCTTCCGGTTCGCCGGGTGCCCACTTGTGTTGGACGAAATCGGTCGTCGAAAGGTAGAGCAGGTCGAGATCGTAGCGTTCGAGTAGGCGTGCGCCAGCCTCGATGCAGTACACGCTGGCTTCGGGATCGTAAATGCCGGGGTTTGCCCGGCCGACTAGGTCGAGGACGTCGGCGATGCCGTGGGTGGATGGCGCGGCTTCGTGCGCCTTTTCGACGGAGAAATTGATGCCGTGCCAGCCGTGGGCCAAAAGCAGGCGCAGCTTGTCTTTGGTGGTGATGGCGGCGACTTGTTGGCCAGCTTGATGGAAGGCGGCGAGAATCGTTGGGGCGCGCAGGAAGCGGGGGTCGTTCATCATCACTTCTTCCGCCGCGTCTATATCGTAGTAGAAATTGCCGGGAATGCCGTTTATGGCCGGCGGCGCACCGGTGATGATGGCGACGTTGTTGGGATTGGTGAAAGAGGGAATCGCGGTGTGGACTTGGCCGTGGACGCCGCGCTCGATGATCGAGCGGAGGTTGGGCATCTGGGCGGCGGCTTCGTCGAGGTAAGCTTGGGCGCAGCCGTCGAGGCAGATGCCGACGATGGTTTTTTCGCGCGGGCGATAGCCCCGGTCATTGACTTGAATCATGCGCTAGGGTCAACGGCGACGCGGATGTGCTGGCGGGTTTCGGCCAAGGCGATGGCTTGCTTTAGCTCGGCGAGGGCAAAAGGGTCGCTGACCAGCGACGAGTATGGATAGCGGTTGACGGTGCGGGCGAGAAAGGCGAGCGCCTCGTCGAGATGGTGCGGGCTGTAGTTGTGGACGCCGCGGATCGTCAGGCACTTGCGGATGACCTGTTCGCCGGTCAGCTCTAGCCGGGTGTTGGGGTGGACCATGCCGACGAAGACGTAGCTACCGCCCGGGCGCAGGGCCGCGACCCCTGCGGGAATCAAGTCCGCGTTGCCGGCGACTTCAAAAACAGCGTCGAGTCCTTCTGGTGGCGGCTCGGTCACGGGTATAGCGCCGAATTCGCTGGACAGCGCTAGGCGGTCTGCGTCGATGTCGGTGCAGTAGATTTGCTCAATGCCGCGCTCGGCGAGCAGGGCGCACGTATAGAGGCCGAGCAGACCAGCGCCCTGGACCAGAACCTTGTCGCAAGGGGTGGGTAGCACCGCGATGGCATTGACCGCAGTGGCCAAGGCACAGTTGGCCGGGGCAACTGCGGAGTCGGGCAAGCGGTCGTCCACGTTGGCGATGTGGGTGCCGGGTCTAATGAGCAGATGCGTGGCGTAACAGCCGTTGAGGCCACTGCCGTCGGTGAGCGTGGCGTGGCCGTACTTAAAGAGCACGGCGCATTTTTCCGGCAGGCGATGTTCGGTGCACGCCACACAGGTACCGCAACTGTCGGCGATGGTCCAGCTTACGCGGTCGCCTAGTGCCGAGGTAGGCCGCTGCGAGGCGACGACGCGGCCGACGGCTTCGTGGCCGAGGATCAGGGGCGTAGGCTCCGTGCGCAGGCCGGACAGCGTATGGAGGTCGGAGCCACAGATCGTGGCTAGGCTGATCTCGACGAGCACTTCACCGGGCGCAAGGGAATCGGGCAGTGGCAGGCTTTCGCAGCGAAGCGGATGGCCTAGGCCGTCGAATACCTGTGCGCAGGCCGTGGGCATAGGCTAGTCTTGCGGCTTGCGCCAGTAGCCCTCTAACAAGTCTTGCGGGACCCAGCCCAGCAGCCGTCGGGCTTTGGCGTTGCTATAGCGGCCGTGGGGCGTGTCCGTGGTGATGTGGAAGATCTCGCAGCGCGAGGGCAGGAACGCCAAGTCCACCTCTAGACACTTTTGCAGGGCGCGGGCGGCGTCGGGAAAAGTGACGGAAAAGGGATTGGTGCCGCTGCCGAGTTGCTCGGCGGACGGCTCGGCGTCGCGAAAGCTCAAAAAGAGGGTAGTGAGTACGTGGATGGGGTGGTTGGCGGCGAATACGCGACAAATCTCTTGGCCGAGCGATTTGGTGTGCGCGTAGAGGCCGACGCCCGAATGCAGGGGGACTTCCTCGTTGATGTCAAAATCGTAGTGCTCGTACGAGGGGCCGGCTTGGGTGAAGTGGGGCCCGGTGTTGACGAAGCGGGTGTGGCCGTTCTCGACCGCGGCGCGGATGCCGTTGTACGTGCCGGTGGTACTGACGGCAAAGGCGATCTTGCGGTCGTGGCGCAGTACTGAGCAGTTGATGGTTATATCGGTGCCCTCGGTGGCGCGGCGCACTTGATCGAGGTCGGAGACATCGACCTGCATGGTCTCGTGCGGGCTGTCGATGGGTACGATGTCGGTGATGCGCAGTTCGTAGGTGTCCTGGAGTTGCTTAACCACGTGCGGGCCGAGAAAGCCATTGCC
>VXZF01000052.1 GCA_009845645.1 Gemmatimonadota bacterium
GGTCGAGGAAGAAACTTGGCGGCAGATCCTCGATTGCGCTCATCGGGTCGGAGCTGTCCTACCAAGCGTTTAGCACAAGGAGCACTATTTAATGAAAGCGTCCGATCTCTTCGTCCGCGCCTTGGAGCACGAGGGCGTGGAATTTCTCTTCGGCATCCCGGGCGAGGAAAACCTCGACCTGCTCGAATCACTGCGCGGCTCCGAGCAGATTCAATTGATTCTCAACCGCCACGAACAGGCCGCGGGCTTCATGGCCGCTACGTACGGTCGCCTCACCGGCAAGACCGGCGTTTGCCTAGCTACCTTGGGACCGGGGGCGACCAACTTCGTCACCTCCGCAGCCTACGCCCAACTCGGTGCCATGCCCATGCTGATGATCACCGGCCAAAAGCCCATCAAGTCGAGCAAGCAGGGGCAGTTCCAAATCGTCGATATCGTCGAGATGATGCGGCCTCTAACCAAGTACACCCACCAGATCGTCAGCGGCGACAGCGTGCCCTCCCGCGTCCGCGAGGCGTTCCGCCTAGCCGAGGAGGAGCGGCCGGGGGCCGTGCATTTAGAACTGCCCGAAGACATCGCCTGCGAACAAACCGATACGCCGCTCTTTCCCAAAGACCGCGTGCGCCGACCCATCCCAGAAGAAAAAGCCATCGCCCAAGCCGCCACCCTAATCGAGGACGCACAAAGTCCCCTCTTGCTCATCGGGGCCGGGGCCAATCGCAAGCGCACCTCCAAGATGCTTTTCAACTTCATCCGCGACACCGGCATCCCGTTCTTTACCACCCAGATGGGCAAGGGCGTCGTCGATGAGCGCGACCCGCTCTTTTTGGGCAACGCCGCGCTGTCGGCCAACGACCCGCTGCACTGCGCCATCGACCGCGCTGACCTCATCATCAACGTCGGGCACGACGTGGTCGAGAAGCCGCCGTTTTTCATGGAGCCTGACGGCTTACAGGTCATTCACGTCAACTTCTCTTCGGCCTCGGTCGATCCAGTTTATTTCCCCCAGCTAGAGGTCATCGGCGACATCGGCAACAGCATCTGGCAGTTGCTGCTGCGGATCAACCGGCAAAAGACCTGGGACTTCAGCTATTTCGCCAAGGTCAAAGAGTGGATCGACGAAATCCGCGCGGTCGGCAACGACGACCCCGGCTTCCCCATCGCGCCCCAACGGCTCGTCGCCGACGTGCGCCGCGTCATGTCCGACGACGGCATTATATGCCTCGACAACGGCGTCTATAAGATCTGGTTCGCCCTCAACTACCGCGCCCACGAGCCCAATACCGTCCTACTGGACAACGCTCTGGCGACGATGGGAGCGGGTCTGCCTTCGGCCATGGCGGCGCGGCTGGTAGAGCCGGACAAACAGGTCATGGCCATCTGCGGCGACGGCGGCTTTATGATGAATTCCCAAGAGTTGGAGACCGCGGTGCGCCTCGGCATGAACCTCGTGGTCCTCATCCTGCGCGACGACGGCTACGGCATGATCAAGTGGAAGCAGGCCGACATGGGCTTTGCCGATTGGGGTCTCGATTACGGCAACCCGGATTTCGTGCAATACGCCGCCAGCTATGGGGCCTACGGGCACCGCGTCGGCGCGGCCGACGATCTGCTGCCGACCATGCGCGAGTGCCTCGCTGCGCCGGGCGTCCATCTAATCGAGGTGCCGGTAAACTACGCAGTCAATCAAGACCTCCTCGAAAAGGAGTTGGTCTGTCCGGCGTGAGTGAGCTCGACCTCAGCGGTACGCCGCCTGCATCGTCGCCCGAATAAAACCAATGGCATAGGCCCGGCCGGCCCAGGCCGCCGACGCATCCTGCAAACCCGGCGTGTGGTCGAGCATGAACGGCCCGTCGTACCCGACTTCGGCGTAAACCCGCATCATGGCATACATATCCGCGTCGCCCTCGTCGAGGAATACCTCTTCAAAGCGCGCGGGTCCGCCGCGGATATTGCGGAAGTGCACGGTGCCGATCTTGCCGAGGCCGGCCATGCGGCGGATGGCCGCCGGGATGTCCTCGCCCATCTCGGCCACGCACCCCTGGCAGAACAACATCGCATTGGCCTCGCTCGGCACCATATCAAAGAGGCGCTCAAAGTCATCCAGCGACGACAGCACGCGCGCGGCACCGCCCAGTGGATCGTGGCGCAGCGGGTCGTCGGGATGCATCATCAGACGCACCTCGCACTCCTCGGCCACCGGCGTGATGCGCTCCATGAAATAGCGCAAATTGGCGCGTAGGTCGCCCTCCGCAATCCGCTGGTCGGGATGCAACTGGGGATTGGCCTGGAACTCGGCAAAGTCGAACGTGCTGTAGCGAGCACCCCCGCGCCCCACGGCCGACTCCGTGCGGAAGTTGCCAATGCCGCGGAAATTGTACGTCAGGCTCGGCACACCCGCCGCGCCCAAGCTGCGGATGAGGGCGCACCACCTTTCGATGTGCTCATCCCGGCCATCGCGGCCCAGCGTGATCGAAGGGTGCGGCCGCAGGCCAATGTTGAAAAACCGCATGCCGTGGGCCTCCACCGTGCGGCGCACATCGCGCCACAGCGGGGATTGGTCCTCTCCGGGCTCGGGCGGCGTTGGATGCATGACGGCAATGTCATCAACGCCGATCGCCTTCAGCGTGCTCAAGGTGCCTTCGGTGAGTGCGTCGAGAGAGATGTGGTCCTGAATCGTTGGCATATCACCTCCTAGTGATCAGGAAATCTCCTCCTCCAGCATCCCGGCGATATCGACATCGCCGGGATGGTAGGGCGGTTCCACCATGACGCGCTGGAGCGGAGTGAGTTCGTGCTCGTACGCGGCGAATTCCCCGCCAGAAAACC
>VXZF01000431.1 GCA_009845645.1 Gemmatimonadota bacterium
GCTTGCGATTCAAAATCGCATCTTGTCTCGCCGACATGCGCATCCATTCCAAAAGATGATAACTTTCGGCCACCTGTTCTAAACCCAACAACGGCTGGGCGCGTCCTTGGATGCAGGCGACGAAATTGCGATAGTACACTGCTAGATCGTCCGCTTCCCATACCCAAGGCCAAGAAGTATCAACCATTTCGTCTTGTGCGTACGCACGGATACGCAACGCCGGAGTCACCGCAGTAAAGTCTAGGAGTGCCGCTGAGCCTTCAACTCCATTGCGCGTCCGCAGCAGCGCGACCGACACATCCTCCATCCGACCAAGATGAAAGAAGTTGCGCATCCTGCTGTACAGCACATCCACCGGTCCCCATGTGCTCAACAGTAGGTCGCATACGTCCAAGGCCGCTTGGTTGCAGATCGTCTCGCGATCAATAGGATCGAATAAAGCCGAATCAAAAGAAAGCTCCAAAGAATAATGCGCTACGCCCCGTCGAGCAGCTAAAGTCGAGCAAAAATGCGTATGCTTCCCCAAGGACAGTACGCACACCTTGGAATGGCTTAGCTCCTGTACTGGATGGGTTGCCATAACGTGCAGACCGGCCGTTAGGGCCACGCCTAGCCAATGCGATTTATCTTCCACGTGCAACAACACCAGCCCATCTATTTTTTGTTCCAAGACTGCGGCACAGTCGGCTTCGTGTACGAGCTGGATATCGCGGCAACCCCGCAAGGCATCCCGATGGGCGGCGATTTCGCGAGCATGGCCTGCCACGCCGAGCGTCATCATGGTTTTTTGCTCGCTTTAATCCGCTCTTGGAGCCGATCACTAAATGTCCGTGCCGCGTACTCCCCGTCCAAGCGCAAGAGATAATCTATCGCTATGGTCTCGGCGAGTACCGTGATATTTTTGCCAGGGAACAGCGGTATGAAGACCTCGGGTACTTCGACACCGAGGATTACTACCTTATTGTCTTCAAGACCAAGGCGTTCGTAGGCGTATTTTTCGTCCCAATCGACGAGGTTGACCACTACCTCCACCCGCTTCTGCCGCCGAGTCCTCCACGCGCCAAACATCTTTCTTACATCCAATATACCGATGCCGCGAATTTCGATGTGGTCTTGGAGCATTTCCGAGCTACAGCCTACCAAAATGCCTTGGGGTTTGCGATTGATGATGACCACATCGTCGGCCACCAACCGATGTCCGCGCTCGACCAAATCCAAGGCGACTTCGCTTTTACCAATGCCGCTGCGGCCGCGAAAGAGCAACCCTACCCCAGAGACATCGACCAGCGTCCCGTGCATGGACATTTGGGGCGCGAACACCTCGTCGAGGTAAAAACGGATGAGATGGGTAAACTCGGCCGTGTTGAATCCAGACTTCAGCAGTGGTATCGCGCACTCATCAGCGAGCTGTCGCAACTCGGGGAACATCCGTCCCCTACCGGTCCAAACCACGCATGGAATATCAAATTGATATATGATTTTGAGCGCCTGCCGCCGTTCGTCTGCGGACAAGGTGCGCAAGTATTCTGCTTCCGTATTGCCCAAAAGCTGTACTTGATCCAAAGTAAACAGCTCGACAAAACCCGTCAGGGCTAAGCCAGGGCGATGGATGTCGCTGTTGTTGATGGTCCGCTGTAGGCCCTCAGTACCGGCGATCAGCTTCAGCCGCAGTTGCTGCCCGTAGGTGGCTAGCAAATCCTTGATGGTCAGTTCACTCATCGCTACTCAAACTTTCGAAGATGCGTCGATACCCTTCGTAGCGCGCCGACGCGATGCAACCGGCTGCCACCGCCGCCCGGACCGCACAACCGGGTTCGTGCAAGTGGCTGCAATCGCCGAATTGGCACTGGCCGCGCAGGGGTTCTAATTCGGGATAATACGCTGCTAGTTCAGCGGATCTTACCCCCCATAAGCGGAGTTCTTTAACCCCCGGTGTATCAGCTACATAGCCACCTTGTTGTAGCTTAAACAAATGCACGACCGTGGTCGTGTGCCGACCCCGGTCATGGCGCTTCATTATTTCCTTTGTCTTTAGTCCCAACCCCGGCTCAACACCGTTGAGCAAGGTCGATTTGCCAACCCCAGATTGGCCGACCACGGCTGTGCTGCGGTTGATAAGGGCTGCTTTGAACGCATCCATACCATCGCCTCGTAGAGCACTGGTGCGATAGATTGGATAACCAAGTGCCTCGTAGGGTGTCGTCAGCGTGTCCACAATTTCTTGGGAAACTAAATCGACCTTGTTGATGCAGACCACGGGCTGGAGATTCCCCTTTAGGGCCATGACAATTGCTCGGTCGATAAAGCCGCGGCGGGGCTTTGGTTGACTGGCAGCCACGACGACGACCAATTGCTCCATATTGACAAAGAGGATCTGCTCAAACGGGCGCGTTCCACTAGCCCCACGCGAGAACTTGGAAGAGCGGGTATGCACCGCTTCGATAATGCCCGTCCGTTCGGCTGTCGGCACGATCTCAACCCAGTCACCGGCGACGACCGGCGAGCTAGTCTTGCGGTCTCCTGCCTTGAGACGGCCTCTAATTTTGCACTGCCAGTGGCTTTGCTCAACCTCGACGAGGCACTGTAGCCCAGAAACTCTGATGATGCGGCCCTGCATGTGTGACCAGCCCCTGCCTACTCCCCTTTGGCGAGGCGCTCGGCTAGGTAGTTGGGGTAGCCAAGGTCGTCGATTTTCTGCTGGGTCAGCTTGACTGGGTATTCGACGCGCTGGAGTTCGACCCATTGTTCGTCGGTATCCCACAGAGTGTACGCCGACCGCCAGTCGCCATCGCGGGGTTGGCCGACGCTGCCGACGGAGACTAGGAA
>VXZF01000627.1 GCA_009845645.1 Gemmatimonadota bacterium
AGAACCCTACTGGCACCTGCCCGAGCGCCAAGCCACTAGCCCTGTACCGCGCCTCTGGCGTACGGACGCCTGAGTAGGCCGCGCTCAACGCATTAATTTTACAGAAAAGTAATACCCGCCCACATAGTTGCCACTATCTGGTTGCTACCGTACATTTTGTACGCCGATACAAATGTCGTAACCTATTGTAAATTTTGAATCAATCGCCTACCAAACCCCATCCCATCACGGCGCTTAAAACCCTCCTGCCTCAGTGTATGATCCAGGATCGGGTGCGCATCGAAGGGCGGCTGAATCGCCGCCGCCTCAACCCCGCAGAAGTCGAACGCCTCTTAGGCCAAGCGCGCAGTTCTGCTCGTCTGCGCCAGCGGCGGCGCACAAACCGCCCGATCCCCACCTATCCAGCCGCCCTGCCCATCAGCGATCGCAGGGACGAAATCCTCGCGGCGATTAAGGCGCATCCCGTGGTCGTCGTCGCTGGTGAGACCGGTTCGGGCAAGAGTACGCAGTTACCCAAAATTTGCCTAGAAGCTGGCCGGGGCGAGGCCGCTCGCATCGCCGTCACGCAGCCACGCCGCGTCGCCGCTCTTTCCATCGCTCAGCGCGTGGCCGAAGAACTGAAGGTGCCCTACGGTCGCGATATCGGCTGCAAAATCCGCTTCCGCGATCAGACTGCGCCCGAGACTTGTATCAAGGTAATGACCGACGGCATGCTGCTGGCCGAGACCCAAACTGATCCCGACCTGCTCGAATACGACACCATTATTGTCGATGAGGCCCACGAGCGCAGTCTCAACATCGACTTTTTGCTCGGCTACCTGCGGCTTCTGCGTCGCAAGCGGCCCGATCTCAAGATCGTCATCACCTCGGCCACCATCGACACCGAAACCTTCTCTAAGGCCTTTGACGATGCCCCCGTCATTGAGGTTTCGGGCCGGATGTTCCCGGTCGAGGTCCGCTATTGGCCTCTCGACGAGATCCTGCAGGACCGCGGCGACTACACGTATTTGGACGCGGCCGCCAGCGCGGTGGACGAGATTTTGCGCACGTCGCGGCAGGGCGACCTGTTGGTCTTTCTGCCGTCCGAACGCGATATCCGCGAGACCCGCGAGCGGCTCGAAGGGCGCAAGTTGCGCGGAGTCGAGATCTTGCCGCTGTTTGGCCGCCTAACCGCTGGGGAGCAGCAGCGTGTGTTCGCCCCGGGGGACCGCCGGCGCGTAGTGTTGGCCACCAATATCGCCGAGACGTCGCTGACCATTCCCCGCATTCGCTACGTAGTAGATACGGGTTTGGCGCGCCTGTCGCGCTACAACCCCCGCACGCACACCCAGCGTCTACCGATCGAACCGATTTCGCAGAGCAGCGCCCGCCAACGGGAAGGGCGCTGTGGGCGGGTTGAGGACGGAGTGTGCATTCGCCTCTACTCAGAGCAGGACTTTCTCTCGCGGCCCGAATACACTCAGCCCGAGATCCAGCGCGCCAATCTCGCCGAGGTCATCCTGCGGATGATCAACCTCAAACTAGGGGACATTGAGGCGTTCCCCTTTATCGACCCCCCGGCAAAAGCTGCCATCGTCGGCGGGTTCCAACTCCTGAGCCAGCTCAACGCCCTCGACGAAAACCGCGCACTCACTCCCATTGGCCGCGCCATGGCGCGCCTGCCCATCGACCCCACGGTCTCGCGGATGCTGCTCCAGGCCCGCGAAGAGCAAGCCCTGTCCGAAGTGCTCGTCATCGCCGCGGCCATCAGCATTCAAGATCCGCGCGAGCGGCCTCTCGAAGAGCAGGATGCGGCCGACCAAATGCACCGCCAGTTCCACGACAAAAATTCCGATTTTCTAGCTTATCTCAACATTTGGAACGCGTACCACGACAAAGTGGAAAGCGCCTCGCAGAACCAACTCCGCAAATTCTGCAAGGCGCACTACCTCTCCTACATGCGGATGCGCGAATGGCGCGATATCCATGCACAGATTCGCGAGGCCCTGAACGAGATAAAAGGCTTTCGCTTCAACCGCGAACCCGCCGGGTACGACGCGATCCACCGCGCGGTGCTCACCGGCCTGCTTTCGAGCGTGGCGCGCCAAGAGGAGGGCAATGTCTATCAGGCAGCGCGCAACCGCGAGGTGATGATTTTTCCCGGTTCTGGACTCTTCCGCCCCAACAAGGGCAAGCAGCCGGGCGAGGGCGGGCCGCCCGGCTGGCTGGTCGCGGCCGAGATCGTCGAGACCTCGCGCCTGTTCGCCCGCACCGTCGCCCGCATCCAGCCCGAATGGCTCGCGGAACTAGGTAGCCACCTGTGCCGCGCTTCGTACGACCAGCCCTATTTCAACGCGCGCTCGGGGCGGGTGCTAGTGCGGGAAAAGTTGACTCTCTACGGTCTCGAAGTACTTAGCAGCCGCATCCCTTACAGCCGCATCAACGCCCGCGAGGCTACCGAGATATTTATCCGCGAAGCGTTGGTGCCCGGAACGGTGCATACTCCGCACAAGTTTCTCGCACACAACATTCGCCTGTGTCAGAAGATCGAAACTTGGCAGACCCGCGCCCGCGGCTTGGCCGATGTCCACGTCGAAGAAGCTGCCGCCCGCTTTTACTCCCGGTACCTCGACGATGTTTCCTCGCTGCCCGACCTCAACCGATTCCTCAAAGACAAAGCCGACGACTTCCTAGTGATGCAGGAGGAAGACTTGCTCGGCACCACTCGTGACGACTTCGACCAGCAAGCCTTCCCAGACGCACTCGACCTCGACGGCAACAAGCTAGCCCTCAGCTACGCCTATCGCCCGGGGCAAGACGAGGATGGCATTACCGTCAA
>VXZF01000494.1 GCA_009845645.1 Gemmatimonadota bacterium
CGCGCTCGGCAAAAAACCGCTCGTCGATAAAAAGCTGCTTCCTGTCGCCTATATCCAACATTGGGCTACTCCTCGGTGGTAAACGAATACGACGCCTATTGTTGAGGTGTCTTTGAGCGCCTTGCAAAGGTCCGGTCCAACAGCCGGTCGGTCTCTTCGACCACCATCCCAAGAGCTTCCGGTACGAGCTTGGTCCAGTAGCGGGTCTCCACCTCGTGCCCTCCGCGCTGAAAGGCGTCCGGTATCGGCAAATAACCGCAGAACATGTTGCAGCAATGGGCCACTATTGTCGTCGCAGCAGGAGATGCCATCTTGATCTGCAGTTGCCCCTCGACAAAGGGTTCCCCGGCGAGCCCCACCAGAGCAGTGCTGCCTAGGCGCATTACCTGAATCTCATAGCTCAGATCCCGCTCGCGGCGGCGCTGGAGATCAACGCTGACTATGGAGGCCGACTGGATCCACTCGCTGTCCACTACTTTCGTCCCCGGCGAGACGGGCGAGCCGCCCTCGTAGCCCCGATAGGCCCTGCTTTCGTTCCACACCGGCTGCGGGTTCTCCTCTAGCACCTGCTGCGCTTTTCTCAAGGTTTCGGTTTCAACCGCGCGAATGGGTATGGGCAGCCGCGTCCCCACCACATCGAGTTCACTCGACTCATCCAGATCGCTGTGCTCCAGTACGCGCTGGGTAACCTCGGCCAGCATGCGGCCCATGCGGCGATGATCGGGCCGGTAGTCGGGGTCGAAGGGATCCCAAGGATTGATATTGCCACAGCATCCGTTCGCCACCAGCGCCACACAGCGCGGGAACAGCCGCTCCACTTCCTCCGCCCAAGCACCGGGCCAGTCCGCTGAGATCACGGCCTGTGGAAACACGTTTACCGGGTGTCCCGTGTGGTGCAGAATAAGCGCGATCGGGCGGGCGGAGAGACTCTGCACGCAGAGAACACCTACTTCGGGATCGGTCGGGCCTTCGAGATAGCGGATGTAGGTAGGTCCCAGAGGCTGCGGCCAAGAAGGGCCGGGCATACGCGCCGTGCCATCGTCCGTAATGGCCCTGCGGTTGAACTGAATGCGCCCCTCGATCCCACTACCGGCTCGCAGCCGCGCAGGCTGAAGGTCTGCGGCAGCCTCTCGCACGGCGGCGAGAATCCTGTCGACAGCGTAGTCTTCATAGGCGCGCACGCCCCCTGCCAACCACTCAAGCTCGTCCGGCACCGGCGGAAAGTCGCGGTCGAACATGAAGACGCCAAGACCAGGAGCCGCGTGTACCTGCGTGGCATGCATCATCACCGCCCCGGCTGGAATGCCCTGATCGCGCGCTATCGCCTCCCGGATACGCGCCGACACCGCTTCGGTAATGATGGTAACATCCAAACTGATGAAGCAGAGCTTGGTGTCGCCGCTGGCTAGCACCAACGCGCGTGCATACAACGGAGAATCCACGTACTTGCCGGGTCGGAACCAACCTACTTCGCCCGCTAGGGATATATCCCGATCAGGAGTAATTTCAACTCGTGCCGCATTCGCCATCAGTGCGTCCATAAACACCTCCTCGGCTCTTCGTTATTCCAAGAAACATCTCAATGACCGCCGGTCCGATCACAGCGGGATTTCCCTTCGTCGGTCGTGGGCGCATCTCGTGGTAAAGTTTGCGCCCCATACTGTATCTCGCCAATGAAGCCAAGGCAAGGATCATCTAACACCTTATTGACAGGACGTGTCAGGCCCCATAAATAATAAGGCCTTTAAAGCCTCAATTTTTCTGGATCACACCACGAGACCTAAAGGAGTAGACATGACCACAACCCGCGAAGACCTCGTCTTTTTCGATGCATTCGACGGTGCCCTCGATCCCGAGTGGACTTGGCTGCGCGAACACCCCGGCTTTTGGCGCTTGCAGGACGGCCTGGAGATTCGCGTCGAACCGGGCGTGGCCGATACCGTGCAAAACGCGCTTTTGCGCCCAGCCCCAGACCGCATCGCGGGGACCTGGGCCATAGAAGTAACGGTGTACAACCACACCCACCCCATCCAACAGTACGAACAGGCCGGCATCACTTGGTACCAAAACGGCAAACCCGTCTTCAAGCAAGTCAAGGAATTAATCGACGGCGATCTCTACATCATTCCCGGCCGCAAGCCCATGCCCACGCAGAGCGTGCGCCTGCGCCTCGTTGTCACCGCCGACTCTTGGGAAGCCCAGTACCGGCCCGAGGGCGAGGACCAGTTCCACACCGCGGACCGGGGCGAATTGCCCCCGCCCGGCGACGATCAAGTCAGCATCCAGTGCTACAATGGCCCCGAAAACGCCAAACACTGGATCCGCTTTCGGGACTTTCAGATCAAGCGCCTAGGCTGATCCGCACCTTCTAGCGAAACCAGTCGTAATTCAACCCCAACGACCGATCCTGCAACGGCAACTCCACCCGCTCCCCGCCCTGCGCCGCGGAAACCTTCAACGCCACCTCTACCTCTAACGCCACGCCCACGCGCCGCCCTGAATTCTTCGGCTCCTCCATCTCCCCGGCCAAACACCGCATCACATCATCCACGCAATACACCGCCCCGTACGGGACATTGAACTGCGGCTGCGGCCAATCCAACTCCGCCACAGCCGACCCCGCTGGCCCTTCCACCTGCTGCCACAACCGCCATCCCTTGCCGTAGTCGAAGGCCATTTCCCCGCGCTCGCCGCACAACCGCACCCCCGGTGCTCCCTTTCGGAAATGCACCACCGTCCCATCCGCAGCCACCACCATTCCCTGACCGGCAAACTCGTCGCTGCCCTACTCCCGCCTCGGCTGATCCCCCGTGCCGAC
>VXZF01000435.1 GCA_009845645.1 Gemmatimonadota bacterium
CGTGCGGATGAACATCTCCATCTCATCGGTCGCCTCCCCGCGCAGGGCGCGCACGAGCGGCAGTTCCTCAGTTGGAATGGGCGTGACTTTATCGGGATAGAAAATGCTGTACTCCTCCGTCCGTTGTTCGAGGACCGTATCCACCCTACCGCCAATAATGCGTTCCGCACTCTGATTAAAAGTGAGGTTGCCCTTCTCATCGGCGACGATCACGCCGTCGCTGATGCTGTCAAAAATGGCCAGCATGAGTTGGATCTGATGCTGCAGATCGTCAACGGTGTTTTTCACTTTGTTCTCAATTCCCTTGCTCGGAGACGTGCTTCCTCGGTGCAACGCTCGCCGTGGCAAGTTGCGCAGGGCACAAAGACATCCAGCGTTAGTTGCGCGTCATTTTTTTACGGGCTACTATGATACCCAAATTGTCGGGGGATCACAAAGGGATCTGTCGACCTTTTGCGCTTGGTGCCCTAGAGTAAAACAAGGAACAACGCTATGGCCGATGGCCTCTATGATCTAGTGATAGAACGCGATGTAATGGTGGAGATGCGCGATGGAGTGCGGCTGGCGACCGACCTGTACTTCCCCTCCCGCGATGGCCAACCCCTACCCGGCAAATTCCCCGCAGTCTTTCACCGCACGCCCTACGACAAAAGCGACGTGGAGCGCAACAGCAACTACGGCCAATTTTTCGCCCAGCGCGGGTACGTGGCGGTGTATCAGGACTGCCGAGGGACGTTCCAGTCCGAGGGGGATGTAAACTTTCTCTTACCTGAGGCCGAGGACGGATACGACGCCTTGCAGTGGATCGACCAGCAGCCGTGGAGCAACGGCAAGGTAGGGTCATGGGGGACCTCGTGGTCGGGCTGGACGCAAACGGCCATGGCGGCGTTGGGGCCGACCAACCTCAAGGCTATGGTGGTCAACATGAGCGGAGCCGACGCGCACGAGTCTTCCGTGCGGCACGGAGGCGCGCTGGAGTTGCGATTTTTGGCGTGGGCGTTTTGGCATTCAGCGGCCAACACGCAGCGCGCGCTAAAAGCCGACCCAGCGGTTGACGCAGCTCTAAACTTGGGCGCGCCAGCCTTTGCCGATTGGCTCACGCGAATGCCGCTCCGCAAAGGCCAGACCCAACTCAAATTGGTGCCGCCCTACCAGCAGTGGGCACTGGACCTACTGACCAAGGCCGACTACGACGAGTATTGGCAACACCCCAGCTATGCGCCGGCGCTCTATTGGGACGACTTCCCGGATGTACCGATTCTGATCATCGGGGGCTGGTACGATTCGTACACGCGCTCGACGTGCAAAAACTACGAGGGATTGGCGGCGCGCAAGCAGGGGCCGGTGCGGATGCTCATGGGGCCGTGGACGCACGGGACGCAAACTCTAGAGCAGAGCTTTGCCGGCGACGTAGAATTCGGCGAAGACGCGGCGCTAGACGACTTCCGCGACCTGCATCTGCTTTACTTCGACCGGGCGCTCAAAGATGTTAACGGCGAGGCGAACGCGCCACCCGTGCGAATCTTTACTATGGGTGGCGGCGGAGGCTATCGCACCAGTAGTGGCCGACTTTTCCACGGCGGACATTGGCGCGACGAAGCCGAATGGCCACTAGCCCAGACGAACTACACCAAGTACTACCTACACGGCGACGGCACCTTGTCGCCGGAAAAACCAGCCGCCGACGGCGGCGATACAGTCTATCGCTTCGATCCGGCCAATCCAGTGCCCTCTATTGGCGGCAATGTCTCCTCGCTTTCCGAGATCGGCCCGCTGCCGCCGGGCGTGGGCACTTCCGCCAATGCGCCGTGGCGGGCGCGGACAGAGCAACTAATGGAGCCGGGCGGATTCGATCAGGTGGAGAGACCGGAGTTTTACGGCTGTGAGCCGCCCTATCTACCGCTGGGCTCGCGACCGGATGTGTTGGTCTTTGCCACTGAGCCGCTGGCCGAGGACGTGGAGGTGACCGGGCCGATTGAAGTGCAGTTGTGGGTCTCGTCGTCAGCACCGGATACGGATTTTACCGCCAAGCTGATCGACTGGTATCCCCCGAGCCGCTGGTATCCGCATGGTTACGCACTCAACCTGACCGATAGCATCGCGCGCTTGCGCTACCGCAATGGGCGCGAAAAGGGCGAGCTGCTAACGCCGGGCGAGGTCGCCGAGCTGACGATTACCCTCTATCCGACGAGCAATGTGTTTGCCGCTGGGCATCAAATCCGCCTCGACATTTCCAGCTCAAACTTCCCCCGCTTCGATGTCAATCCCAACACCGGCGACCCCATCGGCCAGGAGCGACGACGCCAAGGAGCGGACAATAGAATTCACCACAATGCGGCGCAGGCGTCGCACGTGGTGTTGCCGATTATTCCAACTTAGGAGAAACGCTAATGGAACAGTTGCAGTTGGCCCTCGTGGGCTGCGGAGGTATGGCCGGGGCACACGTGCGCGGCTTAGAGGAGTTAGCACAGGCCGGGATTGACGATATACAGGTGGTGGCCTGTTGCGACTTGGTGGAGGCACAGGCGCAACAACGGGCCGACGAGATCGCCGAGTTCCAGAAGCACAAGCCGGAAATCTATACCGACGTGGAAAGGATGCTCACGCACGTGGAGGACCTAGACGCGGTGGACATCTGCGCCCTGCACTCGCAACACCACATCCTCGCCGTGGCCTGCCTAGAGGCGGGCAAGCACGTGATCATCGAAAAGCCGCTGGCGATCACCCTGCGCGCCGGCCGCAAGATTCTCAACGCGGCCTTAGATAACCGCTGTCAGCTCGCCGTAGCGGAAAACTATCGCCGCTCGCCGCAGGAGC
>VXZF01000406.1 GCA_009845645.1 Gemmatimonadota bacterium
GAACTAGGCGGGGCTGCCTTTGAAGCCGATATAACCGAGGCGGCGGCCGCGCAGTCGCTGGTTGAGCGCGTGGTTGGGGAATTGGGTGGGTTGGATATTTTGATCAACAACGCCGGTATCACCATCGGCGGGCAGTTCGTAGCCGATATGGAACTGGCGGATTGGCATCGGGTGCTCGATGTCAACCTCAATAGCGTCCTCTACATGTGCAAGGCCGCTCTGCCGTTGATGCGGGCGCGAGGCGGCGCGGTCGTCAACATTGCCTCGAATGTGGTCAACACGCTGCCGGGCGGCGCGGCGGCGTATGCAACAACCAAAGCCGGGGTCGTGGCCTTGACGAAGGTGCTGTCGAAAGAGGAAGCCGAGCACGGCATCCGCGTCAATGTGGTATCGCCGGGGATCATCGACGCGGGGATGGGGAGCGGGGCGCTGGCGCGGCGGACGCCGGAGGTGCGGGAGCAATTTCTCAGCAGCATTCCCATGCGCCGGGCCGGCGGTCCCGAAGAGGTGGCTGCGGCCGTAGTATTTCTGGTGTCGCCGGCAGCTAGCTACGTGACGGGGCAGCACATAAGCGTCAACGGCGGCGACCGCACCGAGTCCTACCAGTAGAGTTAGACACCCAGACTAACAGCTTATATATTAGAGACATAGGCCCCTCTGGAGTACCGGAGGGGATCGCTTCTACTGGTCTGAACGACCTTACTTAATAAGAATTGATGAAGTACTTGCTCACCGGTGGCGGCACGGGTGGCCACGTGTACCCAGCCTTGGCCATTGCCAACGAGATTCGGCAGACGCGGGTAGATGCTGAATTCCTCTACGTGGGCCATCGAGACCGGCTGGATGCTTGGGTCGTGCCCGAGCAGGGGTACCGCATCCGCTTTGTGCGAGCCCGTTCCTTCCCGCGCACGCGGTCTCTTGTGCCCTTGCTGCGATTTGCCATCGCGCTCGGGCTCGGGGTGGTCCAAGGGGCGCTCATCCTCTTGCGCTACCGGCCGCAAATTATCATCAGCACGGGCGGCTTCGTCAGCGCGCCGGTCCTCTTCGCGCATGGTGTGCTGGCCAAGGTCGGCCTTTCTCGCGCCCGCGTCTTTATCTACGAGCCGAATGCCTATCCCGGGCTTTTGAACCAAGTTACCGGACGGCTAGCGCAGCGAATCGGCGTGGCGTTTGAGCAGGCGGGTCGCTGGTTTGACGCGGAGAAGGTGGCGGTGGTTGGCTATCCGGTGCGCCGCTCTTTCTTGCACCTTAATCGAACGGCCGCGCGGGAAAAATTGGGCATTGACCAAGGCCGCAAGGTCGTACTCGCCTTTGGTGGGTCGGGTGGTGCCAAAGCCATTAACGAGGCCGTGCTCACAGCCTTACCCCTGTGGCGTAAGGCCGGGCTGGTGGTCATTCACGTCACGGGTCGCTACAAGGGGTCGGATTACGACGCCGTGGCGGATACTGAGGCCGCTTTAGCTGAGATGGGGATAGAGGGCGAAGGCGACTGGTATCGACGCCTTGATTACGCGGATGAGATAGCCGATCTGATCGCGGCAGCGGATATGGTCATTTGCCGGTCGGGCGCAGGGACTCTCACCGAGATGGCAGTTAGTGGGACCCCCACGCTGATTGTGCCGCTGCCGACATCGGCCGAAGACCATCAGGCACTGAACGCACGGGAGATGGAGCGGATAGGGGCTGCGCAGGTGCTCTATCAGGAAGCGTTTTGGGACAACGCCTGCATCCACAGCGGACTGGATGGCGAGAAGTTGGCGCAGCAGGTACTCGCGTTGTGCGCCGACGAGGAGCGGTTGCAGGCCATGAGCGCGGCCGCCAAGACCATGCCCAAAACTAACAGCCTCGAACTGATTACGGCTGAGCTGGACGGCCTCATCGCTGGGCAGGAGCCGCCACCGTTGCGATTGGAGTCGCCCCCGGTCAAAAAAAGCGACTTGCCGGCTGAACCCAACGCCTTGCTGCGCTGGGTGCAAGCACGGGTCAAAGAGGTAGGCGGCGTAGCGGCAATGGAGCGCGGCGAACTGGCCTATCTGCGCTATCAAGCCGATCGCCTGCTCACGTCTGAGGGTTGGTGCGAAATCCCGCTGGGGCGGCGCAATGTGGGCATCAAGCTCGTTGCGGTCTTAGACTACCAAGAGCGGCTGCCCTTGCTGCTACACATCCTCACCGACCGCACTCCGACCGGGTGGACGCACCGTCTTTGCGGCGGCGACTTTCGCCACGGAGGCATTATACGCCGCAATGTCGTCGAACACGGCCTGCGCGGCTTGGGAGCGAACGACGCGCAAACCCGGGCCGCGCTGCTTAACGCGCTGGAGGCGGATCCCTACTTTGAGGTGCGGGCGTGGGCGGCGCGGGCCCTCGGCGAGTTGTTTGCCGTTGATGGTGATATCGAAAGCTCGCTCTTTGCGGCTCTCGACGATAGATCGCCGGAAGTGATCGTCCAAGCTCTGAGTGCCCTCAAAAAAATAAGTCGCAATCCCGACCTGCTAGCGCGGTTGCGTCGCTTTTATCTGCACTCGAACTGGCAGATTCGCGAACAGGTCGTGCTGGTGTTGATCGAATTTTTGCAGCGCGGCGTTTTGGAGCCAACTCAATTGGAGAGCGATCTCGACCAAGTTTTGATTTCGATGCCTTATTTCAAGCCGGAGTTCCCCCTTGGCACGCACCTGCGCCAATTGGCCGATCTCGTGCGAGCCGACCGGCCCTTAGCCGCTTCGCAACGATGATCTACTACCTCGGAATTTACCTGCAAGATGCTGTCGAGGCCTTGTCGTTTTTGCGCTTGGTCGATTCGATCATCTT
>VXZF01000436.1 GCA_009845645.1 Gemmatimonadota bacterium
ATCCATGATCGTCGATACCCACGTACACATCTGGGAAATGTCCGAGAAGTACCCCATCGGGCCCACCGCCCCTAACTGGACCTCCGAGCCGGACGAACCCGCCACCGCCGACGAGCTAATCGAGGACATGGATCAAAACGGCGTTGACCGCAGCGTCTTGGTGCAGACTAGTTGGTCCACCTGGGACAACGGCTATATCGCCGATTCGCAAGCCCGTTTCCCCGACCGCTTTATCGGCCACGGCATGCTCGACCCGCAAAATCCAGACAACGCCGATCAGGCGCGCTACTGGATGGAGGAACGCGGCTTGCTCGGTTTCCGCTTCCACCCCATGTACTACCCAGACGAAAAAGTCCTGACCACGCCTCAGAATCACCCCATGTGGGAAGTCCTAGCCGCAATGGGCGCTATCATCCAGTTCCATCTCAACGCCGCCTTCGCCGATCAAGTAGCTGAAATCGCCCGCCGCCATCCGCAGATTCCCCTGCTATTGGACCACATGGGCTATCCCAACCTCGACGAACCGCCCGAAGCTTTTCAGCCCATCGTCGATCTAGCTAATTTCGACAACGTGGCGGTGAAAATCTCGGACGTCCACGGCCGCTCAAAGCAGACTTTTCCCTATGCCGACGTGCACCCTTTCATCCAGCGCCTGCACCACGCCTTTGGGGCCGAGCGCATGCTGTGGGGCACGGGTTATCCGGGGCACCACCGCACCAAGCACAACTGGCCGACCCTAGCCGAAGAGTTGCGCCTAGTACAGGAAGGTTTCGACTTTCTCAGCCCGCGCGAAAAAGACCAGATGCTAGGCGGTACGGCCACCCGCATCTGGGAACTGACCTGATCTTTACAAGTTCGTTCATCCACAATCCACAAGGGAGGCCCGTATGACATTGGACACCAGCGACCAAAACATATATCAAGCCATTGGCGTCGAACCCATCATCAACTGCCGTGGCACCTTTACCATCATCGGCGGCTCCGTCGAACTCCCCGAAGTTGTGGCGGCCATGGAAGCAGCCTCGGGCTACTTCGTCCAATACGACGAACTGGCCGAAGCCGTCGGCCAAAGACTAGCTGACATCACGGGGGCTGAATGGGGCCTGATTCCGGCGGGCTGCGCTGCCGGCCTCAAGCACATCACCGCAGCCTGCGTCACCGGCGGCAATCCCGAAAAGCTGATCCGCATCCCAGATTTAACCGGCCTAGACAAAACCCAAGTCATCATCCCCCGGTACTCGCGCAACGCCTACGACCATGCCCTGCGCAGCATCGGCGTCGAAATCGTCATGGTCGAGACCCGGGACGAATTGGAGCGAGCCATCAATCCCCGCACCGCCATGATCTACATAACCACAGGGGCTGGCTCTGCCTCCGACCAGCCGCTTTCCCTAGAGGTCATTGCCGACGTGGCTCGCCCGCACAAAGTTCCCATCCTCGCTGACTCCGCGGCCGAAAACCTCACCATTCCCAATGTCCACTTGCAAAGGGGTGCCACTGTCGTAGCCTACAGTGGCGGCAAAGCCCTGTGCGGCCCCCAGTGCGCCGGCTTGGTACTGGGCGACAAAGCCTTGCTCCAGTCGGCGTGGCAATTCAGTTCGCCGCACCATGGGCCGGGCCGCGACGATAAAATCGGCAAGGAAGAAATCATGGGGATGCTAGCGGCGGTGGAAGCGTGGGTGCGCCGCGACCACGCCGCCGAATGGCAGACTTGGCTGTCCTATCTCGACCATATCGCCCAACGGGTGCGCGGCATCGACAGCGTATCAACCGAGGTCAACGAACCCACCGGCCTGTCCAACCGCGCCCCGGTCCTCACCATCAGTTGGGACCCAGCCGTCTTGCACATCACCGGCGCAGAGGTCGCCGAGGATTTCGCCCGCAACAAACCCCGCATTGCCGTGGCCAGCGGCGATACCAACGGCCGCACTTCCATCGGCATCACGCCCAACCAGATGCAGCCGGGCAACGACCAAGTGGTCGCCGACCGGATTCACCGCATCTTATCGGTGCAACGCAGTCCCCAATCAACGGAGCTAGCCCCTCCGGCAACCGACGTCAGCGGTTCTTGGGATCTCACCATTAACTATTCGAGCAGCAGCAGCCAGCACCAGCTATTCCTCGAACAGGAGGGGCATTGGATCGGCGGTACCCACATAAGCGATTTTTCCCAGCAGCCCATCGCCGGCGTCATCGAAGGCGATCAGGTAAAGCTGCGCAGCCAAGTGAGCCGCCCAGGCGATACCATCCCCTTCCTATTTGCGGGCCGCGCTGCGGAAGACCGCATTTCGGGATTCATTCACCTAGGCGAGTACCGCAACGCCGATTTCACCGCCTGTCGCTCCCAGTACGCAAAATCGCCGATCTCTATTGCCATACCCGGCGGAGCGCCGCTGGCTACCTAGAGTCCGGCGTAACCGCCTTCCAGCGCAAGGTCTGCGCCGCCAGCAGCTCGGCATCTGGCGTCGGCAGATCGCCGGTCGAGGGCTTGAAGACGCAGCCCTCGGCCAACTCCAGGGGCGGTTGCGACAGGTCGCGGTGGTAGAAGCGGGAGGAGGGGAACAGGTCGCCCGGGTAAGTGAAGTTCTCCAGCGTCGCCAGCTCCACGCAGATCGATCCCCCCAGAGCGCTTTCGAGCATGCCCCCGACCCACACCGGCACGCCGGCGTCCCTAGCCATATCGTGCACGGCAAGGGCGTTGGTCAAGCCGCCGATCCTGCCCGGCTTGATGTTGATATAGCGACAGGCGCCGATGCGCAGCGCCTGCTCGGCGGTGCGCGGATCGACGATGCTCTCGTCGAGACA